>DFYM01000010.1 GCA_002383355.1 Candidatus Immundihabitans aquiphilus
CAAATGTTGAGACCTGACCCCAACAACAGAGAAGAAAAAATTTTTAAAAACGATGATGGCAAATTCAGATGGAGCCTTGTGGGAAATAGGTAAAATAGCGGAAGATGGTAAACCTTATGTAGATTTAGATAAAGGTACCTATTTAATAGGATTAATAGGTTTAAATGAAGCAGTTCAATATATTTCTGGAGATCAGCTACACGAAAGTGAAAAAGCTTATAAGTTAGGATTAAAAATTGTATCTTTTATGAGTTTAAAATGTGAAGAATATAGCGAAAGGTTTGACTTAAAATTATCCTTAGAAGAATCCCCGGCGGAAAGCGCAGCAGGAAGATTGGCTAAAATTGATCTGCAAGAATTTCCGGACAGTAAAAAAGTTATAAAAGGAAATCTTGAAAGAGATGAAAGTTATTACACTAATAGTATCCATTTTGCAGCTTCAGCACCTCTAGATTTAATTACTCGAATAGTTAAACAAAGTAAGTTTCACCCTTTAATAAAGAGTGGGGCAATGATTCATGCCTTTGTAGGAGAGAATAGACCTTCGCCCGAGAGTATCTATAATTTAATAAAAAAAGTTTGGGAAAACACTCAGTGTTCTCAACTAACTATTTCACCTGAATTTACCATATGTAATTTATGTAATAAAGTAAGTAGAGGATTGAAAGAAAATTGTAATAATTGTGGAAGTAAGGATGTCTACGGAATAACCAGGATCGTAGGGTATTATAGTAAGATCACTAATTGGAATAAAAATAAAATCGGAGAGTTAAAAGATCGACATTCCGGAAACTATAAAGTCAGAAGTCAGGTTTAGAAAAGAGTAAAAGTATAATGAAAATAAAAATATTCTGGCAAAAAAATTGCCCTAATTGTCCAAAAGCTAATCATATTGGAAAACAATTGGAAAAAGAGATGACCGTACAGTACTTTGATGTAAACACGGTTGATGGTTTGGCGGAAGCAAGTTATTATAATATTGTGTCTACGCCTTCTATTGCAATTGTGGATAATGATGAGAATGAGATCAAAATATGGAGAGGCAAGACCCCTAATTTAGAGGAGATTAGAGAGGAAGCTGCAATTTGAAGATTGCTATAAAGAAGATGATAGAAACCTCCTTAATTGATTGGGAGGGGAAAATTGTTTCTACTTTATATGTCCCCAGATGTAATTTTAGGTGTCCTTTTTGTTATAATTGTGATTTAATTTTATATCCAGACCATTTTAAAAATATACCTTTTGAAGAAATAAATAGATTTCTCTTAGAGAGGAAAGAGTTTATCGATGGTATATGTATGAGCGGAGGAGAACCTACCCTATATGCTGATTTACTTTCGTATTTTAAAGAAATCAAGAATAAAGGTTTTCTAATTAAACTGGATACTAATGGTACTAATCCAAAATTATTAGAAGATCTTTTAAAATATAGATTAATAGATTATATTGCAATGGATATTAAATCATCATTGGACTTTGATTGCTATTCTAAGGCAGCTGGTATTAAAGACAAAATATTATTAGAGAGAGTAAAGGATAGTATTACATTAATTATGAACTCTGAAACAGATTATGAATTTCGAACTACTGTAGTGCCTTTGTTGCATACAGAGGAAAACATAATAGAAATTGCTAAATATATTTCAGGAGCAAAAAAATATGTTTTACAGAATTTCTCTCCTTTAGAGAGGACCCTTAACCCTTCTTTCCAAAAAATAAAGCCTTATTCGGTTGAAAAGATACAAGAATTTGTGGAAAAAGTTAAAAGATACATTCCCAATTGTTATTATAGATAAGTTGGTTAATTCACCCCTTAAGCATCCGTAGGAGTTTATTGCCTTTTTTTGTTTAGTTTGATAAAATATAAACGTCAAAAAATATTATTAAAAAGAAGAAATAATTTGAACCAAGATTTTGAATTAAAAGAACTTGAACCAATAAAATATTTCCAATGTAGAGAATTAGAGAATACCAACTTAGTAGTAAATGCTTTTAGCACGAGATTAGGTGGAGTAAGTAAATTTCCTTTTAATAGCCTTAACTTATCCTATCAGATAAATGATAAAGAAAATTGTGTTTTAGAAAATAGAAAAATAATTTCAGACGTTTTGAATATTAATTATCGAAGTATAACCTCTGCCCAGCAGGTACATAAAGACGAAATAACTGTCGTAAAAGAAGAAGATAAGGGCAAAGGAGCTTTTGCACCTTCTGAGGCGATTAAGGAAAGCGATGCTTTAATTACTAATATTCCTGAAATACCACTTTTAATGTGTTATGCTGATTGTGTACCTGTTTTTATTTTAGACCCGGTGAAAAAGGCTATTGCTTTAATTCATAGTGGGAGAAAGGGGACAGAATTAGAATTAACCTTAAAAACTTTATTCAAGATGAAAAAAATATTTGAAACTAATCCTCATTCCTGTTTAGCTGCCATTTTCCCCTCTATCGGTCCCTGCTGTTATAACATTAAAAAGCAAAATAAAATTGATAACTATTGGCTAAATGAAGATAAGTATAATGGTGAAATAATTTCCTGGCAAAATAAGAGTGGGCGAAGCCTTGATTTAAAAAAAGCAAACTATTGGCAATTGTTTAAGGGAGGAGTAGAGGAAAAGAATATTTTTGTTAATGAAATTTGTACTGCCGATTATCCTGAACTTTTCTTCTCTTATCGGAGAGATAAGGGCAATACTGGGCGTATGGCGGCAATTTTTATGCTAAAAAAAAGAGGGGAGTATGCGAATAAAAGAACACCCTATTCTGGAATTTAATCCAGGTAAAAAAGTTAAATTTACTTTAGACGAGATAGAAATGGAAGGTTACGAAGGAGAGCCTATTGCTTCTGCCTTGGTTGCTGCTGGAGTAAAGGTGTTGAGCAGAAGTATTAAGTATCACCGACCCCGGGGATTCTTTTGTGCGATAGGTAAGTGCTCCTCCTGTCTGATGAAAGTAAACGGCATTCCTAATGTCAGAACCTGCGTAACTAAATTGGAAGAAGGAATGAAAATTGAAACTCAAAAAGGGAAAGGTGATTTCAATTGAGAGAGACCGATATAGCAATTATTGGAGGAGGCCCAGCAGGATTATCAGCAGCAATTTATGCCGCTTCTTTAGGTGCAAAAATCACTCTTATTGACGATGGTTTAGAATTAGGTGGACAGTTAATCAAACAGACTCATAAATTTTTTGGTTCGGAGGCACAATTTGCCGGGATTAGAGGAATAGAGATTGCCAAAAAATTGATCCAGGAAATAGAAAGATGTAAGAATATTGAGCTGATTACCAATGCAACTGTCACCGGATATTACGAAGATGAGGTTATTACCATTATCCAGGGAGCCGATGGGAATATAATGAAAAAACTAAAAGCCCAGAGAATTATTGTAGCTACCGGGGCTTCAGAAAATATGCTGCCTTTTATCAACAATGATTTACCAGGAGTCTATGGAGCAGGGGCGGTCCAAACTCTAATGAATCTTTACGGAGTAGTCCCGGGTAATAATGTTTTGATGGTAGGGGCAGGAAATATCGGGCTGATTGTAAGCTACCAGCTTCTGCAAGCTGGGATAAAGGTAGAGGCAATTGTGGAAGCTCTCCCTAAGATAGGCGGTTATCTGGTGCATGCCTCTAAGATTAGACGTTTAGGAGTACCTATCTATACTTCTCATTCTCTAAAAGAAGTATATGGTACAGACTGGGTAGAAAAAGCCGTAATTTCTAAAGTTAATAAAAATTTTGAATTTATACCGGAGACAGAAAAAGAGCTAGAGGTTGACACTATCTGCTTAGCAGTTGGCTTATCTCCGCTTTCTGATCTGCTCTGGCAGGCAGGTTGTCAGATGAAATATATTGTTGAACTCGGCGGATATGTGGCTTTAAGAGATGATCATATGAAATCAAGTTTAGATAATATTTATATTGCAGGGGATGTAGCTGGCATTGAGGAAGCCAGTAGTGCTATGTTAGAGGGAAAAATTGCTGGGTTAAATGCTGCAGTGAGTTTAGGATATAGAGTTGATAATTTTTTAGAACTAAACATAAACTTAAGAAAAGAGTTAAAAGAATTACGAGCTAATCCTTTAAGCGAAAAGGTAAAAATAGGCTTAGAAAAAGCTTTAATTAAGAGGGAAGTTGATTAATAATGTTAGAAAAAACTGGTATTCCCATCGATGATGATTTAAAAAAAGTAATTCCAGATAAAAAAAGATTAGCTAAAGGACCAGTAGTTATCATAGAATGCTTTCAGAAGATACCCTGTGATCCTTGTGCTATATCGTGCAAATTTGGAGCAATAAAACCATTTAAAGATATAAATGATTTACCTCAAGTAGATTTTAATAAATGTACTGGTTGCGGGATTTGTATTAGTGCTTGCCCAGGTCTGGCAATATTTGTGATAGATAAGAATTATTCCGAGAAAGAATCTTTAGTTAAATTACCTTATGAAATGCTACCCCTACCCGAAAAAGGGAAAGAGGTTTATGCTTTAGATAGAGCAGGAAAGATAGTGAGTAAAGCAAAAGTAGTAAGAGTCCAAAAGATTAAAAATAAGACCAATATAATTTCTATATCAGTTCCCAAAAATATGGCTATGAAGGTTAGAAGTATAAAAGTGGAGGACAAAAATCAATGAAAGATGAAACAATTATTTGCCGATGTGAGGATGTAACCTGGGGGGAAATAAGGCAGGCCTTAGAAAAAGGTTATACTACTTTAAATGAAATTAAAAGAATTACTCGAGCTGGTATGGGAAGGTGTCAGGGTAAAACTTGCCAAAGTATATTACTTCGAGAAATAGCTAAATATTGTAACAAAAAGATAGAAGAAGTTGATGTTACTACTTTTAGACCCCCCACCAAGCCAGTGAAATTAGGAACTCTGGCAGGTGATAACGATGATTAAAAAAGCAGATATAGTCATCATTGGAGGAGGAATTCAAGGATGTAGTATTGCCTATAATTTAGCTAAAAAAGGAGCTAAAAATATAGTAATCTTAGAAAAAAATACCTGTGCTAGTGGATCTTCGGGAAGATGTGGGGCAGGAATTAGGCAACAGTTTGGTACGAAAATGAATTGTATCCTTGCTCGTGAAAGTATGAAAATCTTTGAAACATTAAGTGAGGAATTAGATTATGATATTGAATTAAACCAGGCTGGTTATTTAATACTTGCTTATACCGAAAAAGAAATTAATCAATTTAAAAAAAATGTTGTATTAGAACAAAGCTTGGGTATTGAGGCTAAAATGGTTACACCTGAAGAGGCTAAAGAAATTGTTCCTCCCTTGAATTTAGAGGGAATAATAGGGGGGACTTTTTGCCCTACAGATGGAAATGTTAATCCTCTTTATACTACTTTTGGCTATGCTGAAGCTGCCCAAAGATTAGGGGTTAAGTATTATCCTTTTACCGAGGTAACAGAAATTGAAACTGAAGATAAACGTATATTATCCGTGATTACTAATAAAGGAAAAATATTAACTCCTATAGTAGTCAATGCCGCTGGAGGATATTCTGGTCCGGTAGGAAAAATGGCGGGAGTGGATATTCCGGTTTATTCTCAAAGACATCAAATTTTAATTACTGAACCTATCGACCCCTTATGGAAACCTATGTTAATGTCATTTTCCGAAAATTATTATTTTCAGCAACTTCCTGACGGTGGTGTTTTGGGTGGTTATGGAGACCCTGAACATGAAATAATAGGAGATAACGTTGGTTCTTCCTGGCAATTCTCTCGTACTATGGCAAAAAAAATGGTTAAATTAGTTCCTATATTAAAAGAGGTGCACATGGTAAGACAATGGGCAGGATTATATAATATGAGTCCTGATGCTCAACCGATTTTAGGAGAACATCCACAACTTAAGGGTTTTTATATGTCGGTTGGATTTAGCGGACATGGATTTATGCTTGCTCCTGTTACCGGAAGATTAATTGCTGAATTAATTTTAGATGGAAAGACGTCTATTCCCATAGATAAATTAGATATAGGAAGATTTAAACGGGGGGAATTAATCTGCGAGCCTTCAGTAGTATAAAAACTAAAATATTAAAACTTATTTCACTCAAAAAAAGAAGGATATTTTAATTTTTTGTAGTAATGTATATATAATAAATTAGTTAGGAAAAAATAATCTTAAAATGGTTTTTCACAAAATCTAAAAAAATATCTGGTAACTGAAATTTTGTGAGTGACTATTTTTACAAAAAAAAGGGGGTGAGGGGATTTATTAAATAAGTATATAATAGAAGTTACTTCTAATGTTATGGCTAGATAATTTTCTAGAATGATCTGTCTTTTATTTTAAAATAATTAAAGGAGAATTAAAAATGAAAAGAATAAAATTTTTGCTATTTGTTAGTGTATTAGTATTAGCTCTTGGTGTAGCTTCTTTGGGAGTAATGGCTGCTGATAAACCACCGGTAGTCATCGGTCTCCAAGGACCAATAACCGGAGCCTGGGCTTATGAAGGAGAAATGGCTAAGCAATGTTGCGAAATAGCGGCTCAGTTAATTAATGAAAGTGGTGGTATTTTGGGTGGAAGAATGGTTGAAGTTAGAATTGCTGATGATGCATGTGAACCTAAAGCAGGAGCCTTGGCAGCGATGAAATTAATTTCCCAGAAGGATGTAGTGGCTTCTGTTTCAACTTATGGTTCTTCTGTTTGTGAGCCTGCTTCTAATCTTTACGAAAAATTCAAAAAAGTTAATATTGCTTATGGTGCTACTGCTGTTCGTTTAACTGAAAGAGGATTGAAATACTATTTCCGAACTTGTGGTCGTGATGATTCTCAAGGGATCTTCTTTGCTGAATATGTCCCTCGAGTTTTTGGAGCAAAACGGATAGCTATTATGCATGATAATACTACTTTTGCCTTGGGAGTAGCTGAAGAGACCAAAAAAGCATTACAACCAAAGGTTGATGCTGGGGAAGTAGAGATAGTTTATTATGATGCTATTACTCCGGGCGAGAAGGATTTTTCCGTTCCCCTAACCAAAGTACGTGAAACCCATCCAGATGTGCTCTATTTTACTGGTTATTATCCCGAAGCTGCATTAATAGTTTCTCAGGCACGAGATATAGGTATCGATTGTCCTTTTGTAGGGGGAAATGCAGCCATTAATGATGAGTTTGTAAAAATTGCCGGGATAGAAAAGGCAAAAGGATGTTTTATGACTCAGGAGCCTATGCCCGCAGAACTTCCTTACCCAGAATCTAAGGTATTTTTAGATGCCTACAAGGCGAAATATGGAGAAATTCCTTCCAGCCCTTGGCCAGTATATGCTGCTGATGCTTTAAATATTATTGCTTATGCTATCGATAAGACTGGCTCCACTGATTCCGATGTTTTAGCCGAATATCTTAGGAATGAAGTAGATGGAGTTCCAGGTGTTACAGGAAAAATTGGTTTTACTGAAAATGGAGATAGAGAAGGTGTTCCATATCTGATGTATGTAGTAAATGAAGAAGGGAATTTTGAAGTCTATAAAAAATAAAAGAACAGGTAAGGAGTAAAAGATGAGAATTTTTTTGGAGCAGATGTTAAACGGACTGACTATAGGCTCATTTTATGCTCTTATTGCTCTTGGTTATTCCATGGTATACGGGGTAATGAAGCTAATTAATTTTGCCCATGGAGATTTATTTGCCCTGGGTTCTTACCTTGGATTTACCCTCCTCGTATGGGGAAATGCCTATGTAACCTCTCATGTTGGTTTAGCAGGCGGTATGATTGCGGCTATGTTAATAGCCGCAATCGGCATAGGCATAGCTGGTATAATAATTGAACGAATAGCTTATCGTCCAATATATTCAGTAGGACGGCTTCCAGCAGTCGTTTCTGCTTTAGGTGTATCAATTTTCTTAGAAAATATTATTATGGTAATTTGGGGTCCCCGCTATCAAGCATATCCTGTGAGCGTTGTACCTACTCTACGTTTTGAAATAGGTGGAATTCATGTTACTCTTCTTCAAATAGTTATTTTAATTCTGTCTTTTGTATTATTAGCTGTCTTGTATTATATAATTCAAAAGACAACTTTTGGAGCAGCTATTAGAGCCTCAGCTTTGGATAGAGATACTGCTGCCTTAATGGGAATAAATATTGAAACTATTATATTTTTTATCTTTGCCTTAGGACCTGCTTTAGGTGGAACAGCTGGAGTAATGGTAGGGATGTATTATCGTCAAATTAGTTTTACTATGGGTTGGAATTATGGGCTAAAAGCCTTTACTGCTACTATCTTAGGAGGTATCGGTAATATCCCGGGAGCAATGCTGGGTGGACTTCTTTTGGGAGTTTTTGAAATGTTGGGATCTGCTTATATTTCCACAGCCTATAAAGATGTTTTTGTATTTCTAATATTAATATTAGTCTTAATCTTTCGCCCCAGAGGTCTTTTGGGCGAAAAAGTTGCAGAAAAGGTATAAGGGGATAAAATAAATGAAAACAAATAGAAATATTATCTTAAAAAATTGGCCCATACTTATGGTAATAGCATTACTAACTTTACTCCCTTTTAAAATAAATAATTATTGGATTGATGTTTTCTTTTTCTTCGGAATTTATGCTCTTTTAGGGCTTAGTTTGAATATTGTTTTAGGTGAAGTAGGCTTATTTGATTTGGGACATATGGGATTTATGGCTATTGGTGCCTACACTACAGCAATTCTTAATACCGCATTTGGGATTCCTATAATTATTTTGCTGCCGGTAAGTGCGATTGTAGCAGGTGCCTTCGCCTGGTTAGTATGTTCTCCGATCATTCATTTACGAGGAGATTATCTTTGTATTGTTACTATTGGAATGGGAGAAATTGTCAGATTAACCCTTATTAATAATCCCTTTGGTATTACAGGTGGACCAAATGGAGTTTTTGGAATTGATTTTCTTTCTTTTGGAGGACCTTTGGTAATTGATTCCTCTATTGAATCTTATTTTGTAATTTGGATAATAGTAGGATTAACTATTCTTGGTCTTGTAAATTTACAACATTCCCGTATAGGCAGAGCCTGGAACTGTATCAGAGAAGATGAAATAGCTGCAGAGGCTACCGGGATTGATGTTAGGTCTTATAAGTTATTGGCTTTTGTTTTAGGCGCAGGTTTAGCTGGAGTAGCCGGTAATATATATGCGAGCAAATTAATGATAGTATCTCCCGAGAGTTTTAGTTTTATGGAATCCTGCATGCTCTTCTGTATCGTATTAATCGGAGGAATGGGTTCTATACCCGGCGTTTTAATCGGTGCTGCTGCCATCAGTCTTTTCCCGGAAATATTTCGAACTTTTGCCCAATATCGAATGCTAATTTTTGGAGCAGCTATGGTGGTTATGATGATTTTTAGACCCGGTGGTATCTGGCCCAGAAAAAGAGGAGCTGTTAAATTCGAATCACTTTTAATAAAAGCGGGAGAAGAAAATGGCTAAAGACAATAATAATATGGAAACCAAGATAATAGTTAGGCAAGAAAATAAAGAAAAAAACAAAATTAACAAAGTTGTGCTGCAAACCGATAAACTTACTAAAAAATTCGGAGGCTTAACCGCGGTAAACAATTTTGATCTTAAAGTAAATCAAGGAGAAATCAGTAGTTTAATAGGGCCTAACGGAGCAGGAAAAACTACCGTTTTCAATGTAGTTACCGGAATATATAAAGCTGATGGCGGAAAGGTTCTTTTCAAAGGGGAAGACCTTGCTGGTAAAAAACCTCATCAGATTATAAAAAAAGGAATTGCGCGAACTTTTCAAAATATTCGTCTCTTTTCTAATATGACTTGTTTAGAGAATGTAATGGCCGGTCAACATTGTCGCAGCAAAGAAGGAATCTGGTCTTCTATTTTTAGAACTTCCTATCAGAAGAAAGAAGAATTAGAAATTAGAAAAATAGCTAAAAGACTGCTTCAACAAGTGGGGTTATGGAAATTTAAAGACGAATTAGCTAAAAACATTGCTTATGGTAACCAGAGAATGTTGGAAATAGGACGGGCTTTAGCCTCTAATCCTGATTTATTAGTTTTGGATGAACCAAGTAGCGGCTTAAACGATAAAGAATCTGAAGACCTGATGGATTTTCTTAAAGAAATAATAAAAGATAACTTAACTATTTTACTTATCGAGCATGATATGAATGTAGTGATGGGAATTTCTCATTGGGTTACAGTAATGGATGAAGGTAAAAAAATTGCTGAGGGCTTACCCCAAGATGTATATAGTAATCCTCAAGTAATTGAAGCGTACTTAGGCAAAGATGAAAAGGAGGAGAAATAGTAATATGACTACATTATTGAAAGTAGAAGATTTAAAAATATATTATGGTTCCATTGAAGCCCTTAAAGGAATTTCACTTACAGTTGACGAAGGTGAAATAGTTACCGTATTAGGGGCAAATGGAGCCGGAAAAAGCACTCTTTTAAGGGCTATCTCCGGGTTATTGCCCATTCGCAGCGGAAAAATTAAATTAAATGACCAGGAACTTAACAATGTTAAGGCATTTAAAATAGTTATGGAAGGTATTTCCCATGTACCCGAGGGTAGAAAGGTATTTGGCACTCTTACCGTGGAAGAGAATCTTAATTTAGGGGCTTATACTCGAAGAAAAGATATAAAGAGTGTAGAAGAATCTAAGGAGAGAGTATTTAATTTATTTCCCATTCTTAAATCTCGACGAAATCAATTAGCTGGCACATTATCAGGGGGAGAACAACAGATGTTAGCAATGGGAAGAGGTTTAATGAGTACCCCCCGTATCCTGCTTCTGGATGAACCTTCTCTGGGGTTGGCTCCCCTTTTGGTAAGACAAATTTTCCAAATAATTCGTGAAATTAATGATCAGGGTATATCTATATTATTAGTAGAGCAGAATGCCCGTAAAGCACTCAGTATAGCCCATAGAGGATATGTATTGGAAACCGGAAATATATCGATTAGTGGATTAGCCTCGGATTTAAAAAGTAACCAGAAGGTTCAAGAGGCTTATTTAGGAGGTGCTGCTTTTAAAAAGAAAAATAGAGTTTAATTTTTAAGTAAATAGTATTTTGAAAATAATCAGCCAGGTTGAAAAAACCATAGGATTATCTTGTTTAATAAGATAAATTAATTTTTTAATAAGAGATAATGATATGGTTTTTTATTTATAAATGTTTGATGAAAAAAATTACTATAAAATAATTATAAAATTATAAATATTGTCTAAAAGTTAAAATCATTGAAAAGTTGTATTATTTTTGATATATTAAACTAAAGTTTAGTATCACGTAAAAATAAAGAATTCAGAAGACAGAAGCCAGGAGTTAGAATATTCTGACTACTGACTTCTGACTACTGGATACTAAATAGTTTTAAATATAATACAAAGGATAAAAAATTATGATTAGAAAAGAGAATGTAAAAGAGAAAAAGGCATATTTTAAGTAATAGGTAAGTTTTTCCAAAAAATTTACAATCGATATTACAGGATTGTTACAGTGCCGAGGTTTAGCCTCGGCTTTCTCAATTCATGGCGACCTTATCTTGGGCAATTCCGTAAATGAAATTAAAGGCTTTACTGATAAAGCCAATGAAATATTTAATGGTTCGATACCATTCAAGATGCCGGTCTGAATTATACTCATCATCACTGCCTGGTTTGAAGCCCCCAAACCTGAACGGTTGCCGAAAGTTATCTTTCTCATAATAACATTGGGTCTCAATTGCCGCTCGGCTCGATTATTGGTCGGCGAAGCATGGGGATTATTCAGGAAGGTGAACAACTCCTGATTGAATTTTATTATCCGCTTACGGACACGCTGCACATCTTTGTGCTTAATTGGTAATAATAGTAATTCCACTATCCTTGCGATGGCCCGTTCCTTTTCCTTAACCAAATCTTCAAAAACCTTCGTCCCTTCATGATATTCATTCCAAAGGTCAATCGTCTGTTTTAATAC
>DFYM01000023.1 GCA_002383355.1 Candidatus Immundihabitans aquiphilus
CCCTAAGAAAGACCGCTGATGAATTAACTAAAGAAGCAGATAGTAGAATAGTCTATATAGAGGTAGATGGTACCAATATCCACCTCCAACAAGAAAAGAAAAAAAAGGGAGAACTTAAATTAGCCATCATTAGTAAAGGTAAAGAAAGAAGGTATAAGACCGGATCAGGTGAGGCCAAGAAACTACAGGATAAATTTACCTATGCCGGTATAGCCCCTGCTGATGAATTTATGGCCAACTTGGCTATCCTGGGGGAGAAGAGGTTTAAGCTAAGCCAGGCAGAATTAGTCCTAATCGGAGGGGATGGAGCATCCTGGATAAAAGAGGGAGCCCAAAATTATTTCCCCAACTCGGTCTATCAACTGGATAAGTTCCATCTCGAGCGTAAGTTGAAACAGACCCTCCCCTATCATAGAAAAATGCAAAAAGAAATAAGGAATCTGCTTAAAGAAGGAGAAATAGATAAAACCTTAAAAGAATTAGGCCAAGAGAAAGGCCTTAAACCGGAGCACAAGAAAGATATAGAAGGATTGATGCATTACCTCTACTACAACCAAGAAGGGGTAAATGCGGTAGATAGACTAAGGAAACAGGGAATCCCGGTAGAGGATCTAGGGGCTATAGAAGGCAACATCGATAAGACCTTAGCCCACCGTTTCAAAAAGAGGGGGATGAGGTGGAGTATAGCAGGAGCCTTAAGTCTGGCCAAGGTAGGACAGATGATCGTAAATAATAAATGGGATAGCTGGTGGCCAAGAGAAGCCGACCCGATAGGTTTAAAATTAGAATTAGAAAAGGTAGTCTCTCTTGATTTTGATAAAGGAGATAAATACGATCAAACCTATTCCCTCCCGGTCCTCTCCGGACCTCACCAGGATAGACTGTGGGTAAAATCGTTAAAGAAGTTAGTGAGTATAGATTATTAAATTATAGATGATTAAATATTTTAAGAAGGAGATAGGCTGAAGAGGAACAATATCTTAAAGCATAGTTTAAGGGGATTATTATTCGTTTTGAAGAACAGTATTCAGGGATTAATCTTTCCCATCCTAAATTAAAACCAAATAATTTTNNTTTTGAGGTAAGAAAAATCCCCCACAAGTTCTTGACACCAACACCAACGCACAAAAATTTGACAAAAGTAGAGATTTAAGCTAATATAATTCAAATTTCTAAAAAAAATATTTTGGTGAGGAGAAGTAGATTATTTCCTGATAAAAAAAGAGAGAGATACACAGGGTGAAAGTATCTTAAGAGGGATAATCCAAAAGAGAGCCTCAAGAAAGTCAGGTTAGTTACCTTTAAAAACTGGTAATGAGTGGGGTAAGTAATTTATCCAATCCTAGGTGGTACCGCGAGACTTAATCTCGTCCTTTTATGATTATGACAGGAGATATGATCAGGGGCGAGATTTTTTTGTTTTATGCCCAAGAAGATACTAGTGCCCGGTTAAATAAAATAGNNCGTGGCAATCTCATAACTATCCTACCTTATTTAACCGGGCACTAGACCCTTTTACCTTAAGGAGATCGAGAAAAGGATAATTATTATTTACTCAACCGGGGTGGCACCACGGGAGTTGTATCTCGTCCTTGGGATAATCGATAGAAATAATTATCCTTTAAGGGCGAGATTTTTTATTTTTTATATTTTGTTTATATTTGTTTATAGAGTTTTATATAAATGAGGTGAGAGGTGAGTAAAAAAATGAGAAAATTAAAAGCAAGTGTAATAGGAGCCACCGGTTATACCGGAAAGGAAATAGTACGGATATTAATCAACCACCCCCAGGTAGAATTAGTTTATTTAACTTCTTCTACCTATGCGGGAAAAAAGGTTGCTGAGGTATTCCCCGAGTTTCGGAGTAAATTGGATCAGGAACTAGTAAATCTTGATTTAGAAACGGTGTCCCGGGATTCCGACCTGGTGTTTACTGCCCTTCCTCATACTGTTTCCATGGAAGTAGCCCCGGCGTTACTTAGAAAGGGGGTTAAAGTAATAGATTTGAGTGCCGATTATCGCCTGAAAGACCCAGTAGTCTACCAAGAATGGTATAAGAAGGGGCATAACCAGCTTAGTAAGGGACTTTTAGCTCAGGCGGTTTATGGATTACCCGAGATCTATTTCGATAAGATAAAGGGGAGTTCTTTGGTAGCAAATCCCGGATGCTATCCTACTAGTATAATCTTAGGGGTCGCTCCCTTATTGAAATATCATCTCGTCAAGCCAGAAGGCATTATTATTGATGCTAAATCAGGTACTACCGGCGCCGGAAGAAAATTATCCTTAGACCTTCATTTTTCGGAGTGCAATGAAAATTTTAAGGCTTACAAAATCATCGGGCATAACCATATTCCCGAAATTGAACAGGAACTATCTTCTATTTATTTTAAAGGAAATAAAGGCGAAAATAATATACAAGATATAAAAGAAGGGAGAGGGATAAAGATCTCTTTTACTCCCCATCTTCTGCCAATTAGTCGAGGAATTTTATCTACTGGTTATTTGACTTTGGAAGAATCGAAGGAAGAAGGAGAGGTTTTGG
This sequence comes from Candidatus Immundihabitans aquiphilus, assembly GCA_002383355.1. Lineage (GTDB taxonomy): Bacteria > Atribacterota > Phoenicimicrobiia > Phoenicimicrobiales > Phoenicimicrobiaceae > Immundihabitans > Immundihabitans aquiphilus. Next base: position 2,546 of record DFYM01000023.1, read on the forward strand.
AGGCTTATCAAAAATTTTATCAGAAGGCACCTTTCGTTAGAATTTTTGAGCCACCTTATTTACCCGAGATAAAGTTAGCGGTCGGGACTAACTATTGCGATATCGGATTTAGGATAGATAAGAGAGTGAGCCAAATAAAGATAATTTCCGTTATCGATAATTTGCTTAAAGGGGCGGCGGGTCAGGCAGTTCAAAATATGAACATTATGTCTGGCTTCCCTGAAACCGAGGGTTTAAATTTTTAGTAAATTTTAATAAGTTTTTCGAAGGGGAGGGGGAAAATTATGCAAGAAGGAGATTCTTTTAAGATAATTCAAGGGGAAGGGATAACCTATCCTCAAGGGATAAAGGCCTCGGGGGTTAAATGTGGAATAAGATTAAATAAAAAAGATCTGGCTTTAATCTATTCGGAAAAATTGGCAGAGGCAGCAGCGATGTATACCACTAATAAATTTAAGGCTGCCCCTTTGTTGGTTACCGAAAAAAATTTGGCCGAATCACAAGGGAAGCTACAGGCAGTGGTGATAAATAGCGGAATAGCTAATGCCTGCACCGGGGAGAAGGGCTTGAAGGATGCCTGGGAAATGGCTAATTATGTCTCCCAAGGGTTAAAGATTAATCGAGAGTATATAGCCGTGGCCTCCACCGGAAAGATTGGTGACTTTTTACCTTTAAAAAAGATAGAGAGTGGTTTAAAAGAAGCTATCTCGAAGTTAAGTACTTTGGGGGGGACTGAGGCTGCCGAGGCGATACTCACTACCGATACCAAAAAGAAAGAGGTAGCAGTTAGTTTTAAATTGGGCGAAGAAGAAGTAAGGATTGGGGGTATAGCGAAGGGCTCAGGGATGATTAATCCTCATCTGGCGACCATGTTGGCCTTTATCAGCACTGATATTTCTATTGATCAAAAATTACTCCAGTGTGCCTTAGAGCAGGCAGTGGGAAAGACTTTCAATATGATCAGTGTCGATGGAGATACCAGTACTAACGATATGGTAATAGTGCTGGCTAATGGCTTGGCAAGGAACCGGAGAATTGAGAAGAAGGAGGAAGATTATTATAAATTTTACCAGGTCCTATACTATGTGGCAGAATATCTAGCCAAAAGCATTGCCCGAGATGGCGAGGGGGCTACTAAGCTGATTGAGATGGAGGTGCGAAGGGCAGTATCTTTTTCGGAAGCCAAAAAGGTAGCGAAAGCGGTAATTAATTCTTCTCTGGTGAAGGCGGCAATTTTTGGGAATGACCCTAACTGGGGGAGGATTTTGGCGGCAGTGGGTTATTCGGGGGCAGAGATAGAACCCCATAAAGTTGATCTCTATCTCAAAGAAAAAATAGTAGAAAATGGTCAACCTTTGAGTTTTTCACGCGAAGAAATACATAAATACCTGGAGTTTTCTAAAGAGATCAAAATTGTGATTGACCTTAAGATGGGGGAAGAAAGTGCTACAGCCTGGGGGTGTGACCTCACCTATGATTATGTAAAGATAAATACTAAGTACAATTAATAAAATAATAAGTAATGAGTAATTAGTAATAGGTAGGGTGGATTCATCGAACCCGTCAAAGAAATTAACAAAAAACTTCGGGTCGGATAAATCTGACCCTTACAACAACTGGCTAACTGGCTAATCGGGAAACTAGATAACTTAGTGACTGATGGAGTTGGAAAAATTGGTTAATTTAACAAAGGAGTGTGATAAACAATGAAAAAAGATATAGACCAACGGGGGGGAATCCTTTTAGAGGCCCTCCCCTATATTAAAAAATTCTGGAATAAGATAGTGATAATAAAATATGGGGGGAGCGCGATGTCGGAGGAGGCCGATCGGGACTTAGAGAAACAAATTATAAAAGATATCATTCTCTTAAAATATGTGGGGATGAAGCCCGTGATTGTTCACGGCGGAGGGGCAGAGATCTCTTTGGAGATGAAAAAAAGGAATAAAGTCCCCCAGTTTGTTAATGGACTAAGGGTAACTGATCCTGAAACCATGGAGATAACTGAGATGGTTTTAACCGGTAAGATTAATACTCGTCTGGTAGCGGAAATTAATTTATATATTACTGAAGGACCAGGGAATGGAGTAAAAGGTATCGGTTTGAGTGGAGAAGATGCGCAACTTTTAACAGTAAAGAGACATCGGATAGCGGAGTTAGGTTTGGTGGGAGAAGTAGAAAGGATAAATACAGAGATTTTAACCCTTTTATTGGAGAAGAATTATATCCCGGTAATCGCCACCGTGGGGGTGGATGAACAAGGGATTAGATACAATATTAATGCCGATACAGTAGCGGCTCAAATAGCTATCTCTTTGCAGGCGGAAAAACTAATCTTCTTAACCGATGTAGATGGAATATTCCGGGATTTTTCTGACCCTTCCTCTTTAGTTAGCAGTCTTAAAGCGGTGGAGGCAGAGAGTTTAATTAAGTCAGGTTGTATCCAAAAGGGGATGATCCCCAAGGTGGAGGCAGCGGTTCAAGCGGTAAGAGCGGGAGTAAAAAAGGTTCATCTCTTAAATGGCAAATATCCGCATTCTATTTTGTTGGAGGTCTTTACTGATAGCGGAATAGGGACAGAAATTATTAATTTAGATGGTTAAAATTTGATGGAATAATTACTTACTTAGTCAACTACTACGATTGATATAATACAGTACTTATCTAGTAGAAATTTAGTAAGGAGGTATAAATTAAAGATTATGAGAACTGAAGAATTGATAGAAAAGGAAAAGAAATATTTAATGCGAACTTATGACCGGCCAGCCCTGGTTTTGGATAGAGGCGAGGGGATGAAGGTATGGGACCTGGAAGGCAGGGAGTACTATGATTTTGTTGGCGGTATTGCGGTTAATGCCCTGGGCTACAGTCATCCCAAATTGGTGCAAGCTATTAAGGAGCAAGCCGAAAAGCTAATACATTGTTCTAATCTGTATCATAGCGAACCTCAGATAGCTCTGGCGCAAAGGTTGGTAGAGCTTTCCTGCGGTGATAAGGTGTTTTTGGCTAATAGTGGGGCAGAGGTGAATGAGGGGGCGATTAAGCTTACCATCAAATATTTTAAGGAACAAGGTAAAGATAAGCACCAGCTAATTTATATGAAAAATTCCTTTCACGGCAGGACTATAGCTGCTTTAGCTGCTACGGGACAATACCACTATCAAAAAGATTATCTCTCTATCCTGCCTAAATTCAAAGAAGCCATATTTAATGACCTGGATTCGGTGAAGGCGACACTGGACCGGGAAGTAGCGGCAATAATAGTAGAGCCGGTTCAGGGAGAAGGGGGCATCCATCTGGCTACTCCAGGATTTATGAGGGGATTAAGAAAATTGTGTGACCAAGAAGGGATATTACTTATCTTCGATGAGATTCAGTGTGGCTTAGGGAGGACTGGTAAGATGTTTGCCTACGAACATTATGGAGTTGAACCCGATATCTTGACAGTAGCTAAATCTTTGGGAGGAGGGATACCTTTGGGGGCTTTAATAGCTAAAGATAAAATAGCTTCTGCCTTTCATCCGGGGGACCATGGAACAACCTTTGGAGGTAATCCTCTGGCCTGCGCCGCCGCCCTGACTACTTTAAAAGTAATACAAGAAGAAGATTTAGTAGCGGAAAGCCAGAGGAAGGGAGAATACTTTAAAGCCCAATTGGAAAGCCTTAAAGAAAAATATCCCCAGAAGATAAAAGAAGTAAGAGGTTTAGGTCTAATGCTTGGCATGGAGTTAGCAGAAGAAGGCCAGGAGATAGTCAGGCAAGGTCTAAAAAAGGGTGTATTGATTAATTGTACAGCCAAGAAAGTATTACGTTTTTTACCACCCTTAATTGTAGAGAAAAAGGAAATAGATTATCTAATAGAAGTTTTAGATAAAATTTTTAAAGAAACATAATAATACGGTTATTCTTGCTTTTTCTTTATTTCTCGGCCATTCCGGTGAGGGTGAAGCCAGGCGGGCATTATAAAATTCAATGATTTCTGCTTCTCTAAAGGCCAAAAAAATAAAGAATAAAAGAAGGAATAAAAGTAACTGCAATAGCCTGTCTTTTAGGTAATAAAATAAATAAAATATAAAATAATAAGGAGAGATATAAAATAAAATGACCAAAAAAATAAAAAAAGTAGTGTTGGCTTATTCCGGGGGATTGGATACCTCAGTGGCCATTAGATGGTTAAAAGAAAATTATAGTGAAGAAGTGATTGCGGTGGCAGTAGATGTAGGTCAAAATAGTGACTTGGAAAGTATAAAAGAAAAGGCCCTGAAGATTGGAGCAGATAAATCTTACATCATTGAGGCTAAGGATGAATTTGCTAATCACTACATTTTACCGGGATTACAGGCGGGGGCGATTTATGAGTCACATTATCCGCTGGCTACCGCTTATTCCCGACCTTTAATCTCTAAAATTATGGTAGAGATTGCGGAAAAAGAAGGGGCGGAGGCTATTGCCCATGGTTCTACCGGGAAGGGGAATGACCAGGTGAGGTTTGAAGTTTCTATCGCGGCTTTAAACCCTCAATTACAGGTAATTGCCCCCCTTCGGGAATGGGGGCTTACGCGAGAAGAGGAAATTGCCTACGCTAAAGAGCACCAGATTCCTGTTCCGGTAGATGTGGATAATCCTTACAGTGTAGATCAGAATTTATGGGGAAGGTCTATCGAATGCGGGATATTAGAAGATCCGTGGGTAGAACCGCCGGAAGAAGGGGTTTACGAATGGACGGTGAGTCCGGAGATTGCTCCCCAACAGCCCACTTATCTAGAGATATCTTTTGCCAGAGGTGTACCCCAGAGTATAAATGGAGAAAAGATGTCTCTGGTAGATTTAATTAGGCGCTTAAACCAGTGGGGAGGCGAAAATGGAGTAGGGCGAGTAGATATGGTAGAGAATAGATTGGTAGGGATTAAATCTCGAGAAATTTATGAATGCCCGGGGGCTACTATTTTATTAAGGGCCTATCAAGCCTTAGAAGGATTGGTCTATCCCCGAGAATTGTCTCATTTTAAACCGCTTATCTCTCAGAAGTATTCTGAACTTACTTATTATGGGCTCTGGTTTTCTGCCTTAAAGGAGGCGTTGGATGGTTTTATAAATGTAATTAAAGATAAGGTAAATGGGACGGTAAGAATAAAATTACTCCAAGGTAACTGTGTAGTAGTGGGCCGAAAATCTGAAAATTCCCTTTATGATTTTAATTTGGCTACTTATAACGAGGGAGACACCTTCAATCAAGATTTTGCTAAAGGATTTATTGAACTCTGGGGTCTGCCTACCAAAGTATATTCTTCGGTGAATAAGAAATATATTAATAAGTAACGGGTAATGAGTGATAAGTAATAAGCAAGGAGTAATGAGTAACCAGAAAAGAGTTAACTCGTTAGTTGGTTACTTGGTTAGCTAGTTAGGATAGTAAAGAGAAAAAGTGAAGAGAGAAATCCATATCCGGTAAAAAAACTAAAAGAAGTTAGAGATTAAAGTCATAAGTAGAACGTAGGAACGTATTGCTATACGGCTTTGAATTCGATCGGTGTAATCTGTATTAGTAATCGGCGCAATCAGTGGTTATATCAAGAGGAGGAAGAAGATGGAGAAACTTTGGGGAGGAAGATTTAAAAAGGAGATTAATAAGGAGATGGAGGAATTTATCTCCTCCTTCTCCTTTGACAAAAAATTGGTTAAATACGATCTCCTGGGGAGCATTGCTCATGCCCAGATGTTGGGAGAATGTAGTATTATTACCCCAGAAGAAGCGGATAAGATCGTCGAGGGATTAAAACAAATTCTAAAAGAAATACAAGAGGGCAAATTAGATATTGTTGCTGGAGAAAGTAAAGAAGCAGAAGATATTCACTCCTGGGTAGAGAATAAATTAAAAGAAAGGATAGGAGAGGTAGCGGGAAAGTTACACATTGCCCGCAGTAGAAATGACCAGGTGGCTCTGGATGAGCGGATGTATCTAAAGGAAGAGGTGCTAAAAATTCTCGACCTATTAAAGGATTTACAAAGCTCTCTTTTGAGAGTAGCAGAACAAAACTTGGGGGTGATTATGCCCGGCTATACCCATCTTCAACATGCTCAACCCCTTCTTTTTTCTCACCATCTAATGGCTTATTTTTTTATGTTAGAGCGGGATAAAGGAAGGATGCAAGATTTATATAAAAGAATAGATGTACTGCCACTAGGTTCTGCCGCCTTGGCCGGGACCTCCTTCTCTATCGATAGAGAATTGGTAGCAAAGAAACTAAGTTTTAGCAAGATTTCTGATAACAGTCTGGATGCGGTAAGTGATAGAGATTTTATTTTAGAATTTTTATCGGCCTCAGCTATCCTGATGATGCATTTAAGTCGTTGGGGAGAGGAGCTGGTTTTATGGTCCTCCCAAGAATTTAATTTTATTGAGTTGGATGATTCTTTCTGTACCGGAAGTAGTATTATGCCCCAGAAGAAAAATCCTGATGCCGCAGAACTAATTAGAGGAAAGACCGGGCGGGTCTATGGGAATTTAATAAATCTTCTGACCGTGATGAAGGCCTTGCCTTTAGCCTATAACCACGATATGCAGGAGGATAAAGAACCTTTGTTGGATACAATATCTACTCTTGAGACCTCCTTATACTTGATGAGCAAGATGATCGAGACTATGCAGGTTAATAAAGAGGCGATGGAGAGGAGCACCCAGGGTGATTTTTCTACCGCTACCGAATTGGCCGATTATTTGGTAAAGAAGGGCTTACCCTTTAGAGAAGCCCATAAACTGGTGGGTAAGATTGTCCTTTATAGTCTGGAAGGGAAGAAATCTTTAGAGAGCTTGACTTTAACCGAATTAAAATCTTTCCATCCGGGCTTTGACGAAGGGGCTTTAAAGGTGCTTAAACCCCCAGTTGCGGTGGAGGCTAAGGATTCTTATGGAGGCACTTCTTCAAAAAGGGTTAAAGAATCTATCCAGAAAGCTAAGAGAATATTATTAGAAGAAGGGCGATAAATTAATAAATTGAGGAAATTATTAAGGTCGTTTTATCTCACGTCTTTGCTTCTTTCTGTAAAGGGAGGAGCCAACTAATCTAGTTCCCGGTTAAATAAAATAGGTTATNNTCATAACTATCTTACCTTAGTTAACGGAGCACTTGAACAAAAAAGAAGTAAAATCTACTTTTTGGTTGATGATAAGACTATTGCCCCGGGATTAGTGTCCATAATTATTTTTCTGCTTTTCCCAGGGCGCGAAAATTTGTAATTTTCTAACTTCCCCTTCCGGGTTAGGGGATAATTCGTGCTTCTTCTATCCTTTGTATAGCTTCTTCTAATCTTTTTTCCTCCACTGTAAGCGCGATCCTTATGTATCCTTCACCGTAATCGCCGTAGCCAATTCCGGGGGCTACGATAATTCCACATTTTTCCAATAATAAATTGGCAAAGTCCAGAGAACTCATTTTATTTAAAGTAGGTATCCAGAGATAAAAAGTAGCCCTGGTCGGCTTTATATTCCATCCTAATTGGTTTAGCCCCTCAACAACTACATCGCGTCTTTTGGCATAGAGGTTATTCATCTTTTCTATATTATCCTGAGGTCCAGTAAAGGCTTCCACCCCCGATTCTTGAATGGCCTTGAAGACACCTGAGTCGACATTAGTCTTGATGATTGAGAGGGCAGAAATAGCTTCCTTACTCCCCACGGCAAAACCCAATCTCCAACCGGTCATATTATAAGTTTTAGAGAGAGAATGAAATTCTATCCCTACCTCTTTAGCCCCTTCTACTTCCAAAAAGCTACTGGCTTTGTAACCCTCAAAGGTCACCTCGGAATAGGCAAAATCATGACAGACCAAGATATCATACTTCTTAGCAAATTCTACTACCTTTTCAAAAAAATCTTTATTGGCCACAGCAGCTGTAGGATTATTGGGATAATTAATAAACATTAATTTTGCTCTTTGTGCTATTTCCTCATCTATCTCTTCTAAATTAGGTAAAAAATTATTTTCTTCTAATAACGGCATAATATAAGGAAAACCATTAGCCAACAAAGTGCCGGTTTTGTAAACTGGATAGCCCGGATCGGGTATAAGGCTAAAATCTCCCGGGTCAATAAAGGCCAGGAAGATGTGGGCTATTCCTTCTTTAGAGCCGATTAAAGCCATTACTTCTTCATCCGGGTCTAAGTTAACGCCAAATCTATTTTTATACCATAAGGCTACTGCCCGTCTAAATTCTTTTGTCCCCTCGTAGGGAGGATAGTTATGGGTCTTAGGGTCCTTAACACTCTCTCTTAATTTTTCAATGATATTGTTAGGCGTGGGTCGATCCGGATCACCTATACCTAAATTAATAATATCCACTCCTCTTTTTATGGCTTCCTCTTTTTTCTTGTCAATACCGGCAAAGAGATAAGGAGGTATACTCTGTATTCTTTGGGCTTTTTTCATAAACTAATTTCCTTTCTTTTTATTTATAAAGTTTTAAAGATAAACCGGAGAGACGCTTCTCTTACAAATAATTCGATCGTTAAATTGGTTAACTATAAGTACTAAACTGAAAAGCAATTAACTATATAAGCGAGTAACTAACCAAATTTATCTAACGAACTGGTCAACCGGCGAACTAGTGCTCCGTTAACTAAGGTAGAATAGTTAGGAGATTGCCACGCCCTGATAAATCATGGCGAGAGAGCGGAAGCGACCGAAGCAATCTCAAAAATATAACCTATTTTATTTAACTAGGCACTAGCCAACTAATTAAATAGAGATTTCTCCTTTAAAAACTAATTCTGCCGGACCAGTCATATAGACCTTTCCGTCCTCTGCCCACTCAATTTCTAAATCTCCCCCCGGCAAATGAACTGTGGCCTGGTGGTCGGTTTGGTTAGTCAAGACTCCTGCTACTAAAGCGGCGCAAGCCCCCGTCCCACAAGCTAAAGTTTCTCCCACCCCTCTTTCCCATACTCGGCAGTTTATTTCTCTCCGATTTAAGACCTGAATAAATTCTACATTAGTCTTTTCCGGAAAAAGGGGGTGATTTTCAATTTGTGGTCCGATTTTACTTACCGCTATAGCTTTTACCTCATCTACCGAGATGACACAATGAGGATTTCCCATAGAAACAGCAGTAATTTTAAAAGTCTGCCCCGGATTTATTTCTAACTCTTCGTTTACTACGGTAGGGGTATCTTTGCCGCTCATCGGTATTTCTTTTCTCCTTAATCGAGGTGTGCCCATATTTACTTTAATACCTGAGATTTGGCGTTTGGTAATTATTAATTCGGGAATTATTATGCCGGCTAAGGTCTCTACGGTAAATTTATTTTTAGTGACTAGGTTGTTTTCGTAAGCATATTTAGCAAAGCACCTGATACCGTTTCCACACATCTGGGCCTCTGTCCCATCGGCATTAAAGATTCTCATCTTTAAATCTGCTTGGGAAGAGGGGAGAATAAGTATTAACCCGTCTGCTCCAATTCCAAAGTTACGATGACAAAGTTTTTTTGCCAGATACGAAAGAAATGAGGAATCGCCCAATGATTTATTTATACAATCGATTAAAATAAAATCATTTCCCAATCCCTGCATTTTTATGAAATTTATTTTCATAATGATTATTCTCCTTACCTTTCTTCNNTAAATCGAGCGCGACAAAAATTAAAAAGGCAAAGCTAAAAGTGAAAAACCATAATTTAAAAAGCAAAACTTAGAGAATCTTTCGGTCTACCGGTTACCCGGTCTAAATAAATTCATCTATGTTATGCATCTATGTTATGTAGGAATAAATGTTCTGGATTATCGCTTTCGCAGGAATGACCAACTAAAGTTTAAGGCTATGGGCATATAACAATACGCCACTACTCTAACTTTGAGGCCACTTTTTCTTAACCAGCTAACTCTTTTTTCATATCTTTAGCACATCTTTCATTTCATAGAAGCCGGGTAGCTTCCCTTGCATAAATTTTATAGCCTGGATGGCCCCATAGGCAAAAGTATCCCGGCTATGGGCTTTATGGGTGAGTTCCAATCTCTCACCTAAAGCGGTAAACATCACCGTGTGTTCACCGGTAATATCTCCACCGCGAAGGGAGTGAATACCTATTTCTCCTCTTTTTCTTGCCCCGACCATTCCTTCTCTTCCGTAGGTAGCTACCTCCTCCAGCTTTACGCCTTTAGCTCGGGCAATTTCCTGGGCTAACTTTTGGGCGGTACCGCTAGGGGCATCCTTTTTAAAGCGATGATGGGCCTCGATAATTTCAATATCATAATCATCGCTCAAGGTCGCGGCTGTTTCGGCCACCAGCTTAAAGAGTAAATTTACCCCTAAGGAAAGATTAGGGGAAAGAAGGAAAGGGATACCTTGGGCTAATTTATTGATTTTTTCTGCTTCTTCGGCGGTGAATCCCGTAGTCCCCATAATCATCGTCTTTTTATATTTAGAGGCAATTTCCAGATGTTTTAGAGAGGCCTCAGGATTGGTAAATTCCACTACCTGATCGGCGTTTTGAATTATCTCTTCCAGATCATCCTGGATAATTATCCCGGTTTCTCCTAAGCCTACCAGTATCCCCCAGTCCTTCCCTTTTTGGGGATGGGCAGGGGATTCAATGATACCTACTAATTGCATCTCTTTATCTTGATGGACTAATCGGGCGATGGTGGATCCCATTTTTCCGCCNNTTTAGCCAGATTATTTTCACTCATCGGAGATAAAGGTAATCTTAACTCGCCAGCCGGTAAGCCCATTAGTTGAGCACTGGTCTTTACCGGGATAGGACTGGTTTCATAAAACATAGCCTCGCTTAACGGGTAAATTTTAGATAAGAAAAGTTCTTTAGCCCTTGGGTAATCCCCTTCTTTAAAACTCTTGACCATCTCCGCTACCTCTTGAGGTATAATATTGGCTACTACAGAAATTACCCCCTTGCCTCCAATGGATAGGACCGGGAGTAATAATTTATCGTCTCCAGAAAGGAGGGTAATTTTTTCTCCACACAATTCTATTATCTGAGTCATCTGCTCTAAATTTCCACTGGCTTCTTTTACGGCTACGATATTTTTAAATTCCGCTAATTCAGCTAAGGTCTCGGGTAGAAGATTTACTCCGGTTCGCGAAGGGACATTATAGATAACCAGCGGTAGATCTATTTCCTCGGCGATGGTTTTAAAATGCAGGTATAGACCTTTTTGGGTAGGTTTATTATAGTAGGGGGTAATTACCAAGGCACCATCTGCCCCTACTTCTTTAGCATGAGTAGTTAGCTCTAAAGCCTCTTTGGTGCAATTAGAGCCGGTCCCGGCAATTACCGGGATTCTTCCGGCGGCGGCTTTAACCGTAATTTCCACTACTTTTTTGTGTTCCTCGTGAGAAAGAGTAGGGGATTCTCCAGTAGTGCCACAAGGGACCAGGCCATCAGTCCCCTTTTGGACATGAAACTCCACCAATTTCCTTATCCCGTTTTCATCGACCTCCCCACTTTCTGTAAAGGGAGTAATCATCGCTACTAAAGATCCTTTAAACATTTCTTTTCTCTCCTTTTTTAATTTAGTCGTTATTTTAGTTAGCTAGTTAACTGGTTTATTGGTTAATTAGTTTATTGATATTATTTTCAATATACTTATTTTCCTCAACCAGCTAACCAAGCAACCAACTAACTATCTAACTCTTCCCTTATTCCTTATTACTTATCCCGGTTACTATTTTTCCTCTACACTTATTCGCTAGACGCGCTAATCTAAATTATTCAGTTAGTTACTACAATTCCGGCTTCTTCTAAGGATTTTTTGATTATTTGGTAAGCCAGCTCTCGGTCTTTCCATTCTAAAAAGATTAGAATATCTGTTTTGATAGTGATCATTTCCGTTATATTTATATTGTTTTGGGCTAAAGGTCGGCTGATCTTTTCGATAATCCCTGGTGTATCAATAAAATCCCTGCTTCGAGCAATGATTAAAGCAATATCTTTCTTTAAAGTAATAGATTTCAATCTTTCATCTTCAATTACCAGAGGGTGAATCAGGTCATAAGATTGCTGGGCACAATTCTCCCTCACGTAGATTCCTATATGTTTGGTCCCGATAGAAACTCCATACAGGCTAATCTGCTTATCGGCGAGGGGAGTAATCACCTTTTTTAATAAGCCCGGGGTATCAAATATCTCCGTCCCCAGGATGGTTAACATCGTCAATTCTTCTTTAAAGAGAATTAGTTTGCTGGTAAAGGCCCCGATTATTTCCGTCCCTTCGGCAGATAAGTCTCCCTTTTGAAAATGGATAATCTTTGCTTTCATCTTGTCCGTTTTATATTTTAAGGCTCGTGGATGCAAAACCTTTGCTCCGCTCTCCGCCAGTACCCCCATCTCTTCTACGCTTATAGTCTTTAAAATTACTGGTTCTTTAATCAGGCGAGGGTCAGCACTTAATACTCCTACGGCATCAGTTACAATAATTACCTCGTCGGCCTCTAAAAAGTTTCCGAGGGCAAAAGCGGTAATATCACTGCCCCCGCGGCCTAGAGTAGTTATGCTTCCTTCTTTATAACTTCTACCCAAAAACCCGCATACTACCGGAATAATGCCCTCTTTTAATAAAGGGTCGATTATTTTTTGGCATTTCTCTTTACTTTCTGCAGGTAGTATTTTAGCCTCACTAAAATTTTCATCCGTTATAATGGGAAAATCTATATCCGAGGGGTCGAAGTAGCGGGACGCAAAGCCCATAGATTTAATAGTAGTAGATAAGAGCCGGGAACTTAGTCGCTCTCCTAAAGAGACGAAGTCGGCATAGTCCTTATCTTCAACATGGTCCTTAGCCGAATCCTTAAGTAAATTAATTAATATATCGGTAGTCTCTCCCATGGCGGAAACCACTACTACTACTTCGTTCCCCTTTTTTGCTTGCTGAATAACTGATTGGGCAGCTTTTTTAATCCTTTCCGGATCCTGGACGCTGGTCCCCCCAAATTTTACTATTATTCTACTCATAAGATTTCACCTTTGTTTTTAGATTATTTTTATTTAAGCCATGCTGGCACTACATCATTTCTTACCAGGTCAGCATAAGTTTCCCTTTTTACCATTAAGTCGTCTTTACCTTGATGTACTAAGATCACTGGCGGTCGAGGAAGTCGATTATAGTTACTAGACATAGAATAATGATAAGCTCCGGTAGTAAATACTACTAAGATATCCCCTACTACCGCTGGGGGTAACTCTCCGTCTCTTATTAGTATATCCCCTGATTCACAGCATTTACCAGCGATAGTCACTGCCTCTTGAGGCAGAGTGCTATCTAATTTATTTAATAAAATCGCTTCATATTTAGCCTCGTATAAAATAGGCCGGGGGTTATCGGCCATACCCCCATCGACGATCAGGTATTTTCTCACCCCCGGTATCTCTTTTATAGTGCCAATAGTATAGAGGGTAATACCGGCCTCGGCTACTATTGACCTTCCTGGCTCAATTAATAGACGAGGCATAATTAAATTATTTTTCCTAACCTCGGCGCTAAGGTTATCTACCATTAAATTTACCCAATTTTCCAGGGAAGGAGGCTGATCAGATTCCAGGTATTTTACCCCTAACCCTCCCCCAAAATTTAGATTAGGGGTATCTACCCCCCAAGCCTCTTTTATTTGTTTTACTAGTTTTACCATTTCCTTAATAGCCAGTACATAGGGAGAGAGGTCAAATATTTGCGAGCCGAGGTGGCAATGTAGACCCTTATAAATGATATTTTTTCGAGAAAGAACTTTCTTTAGGAAATCAGGAATTATATTAATACTAAGACCAAATTTTGAATCTGGCTGGCCAGTTTGAATATGCTTATGGGTATGAACCTCTATCCCTGGATTTACCCGCAGAATTACTCCTGCCCGAGTATTTAATTTTTCCGCGAGTTGATCAATCAAAGAAAGTTCATCTTCGTTATCTACTACTATAGTGCCGACTTTTTCTTGAAGAGCAAATTCTATTTCTTCTTTAGACTTGTTATT
>DFYM01000046.1 GCA_002383355.1 Candidatus Immundihabitans aquiphilus
TCTTGCCAGTTTAAAGAAAAAAACTTAATTATAGTTATGGGGTTAAATTTCGCCATCACTCTGGTAGAAGTAATAGGTGGACTATTATCCGGGAGTCTTGCTCTATTATCCGATGCCCTCCATAATTTTAGTGATGGAATAGCAGTTATAGTTAGTTTTATAGCCCTGAGATTAAGCAAAAGAGAAAATACCTTAAGAAGTACCTTTGGTTACAAAAGAGCAGAAATTTTAGCTGCCTTATTCAATTCTTCTCTACTAATAATTATTTCTTTCTTCTTATTTAGAGAAGCTTATCTCAGGATACAACGTCCTCAGGAGATAGAAAGTAGGCTAATGATTATGGTTGCTCTCGTAGGATTAGTTGCCAATGTTATCTCGGTATGGCTACTAAAACCTGGCTCAAAAGACAATATGAATCTCAGGTCGGCCTATGTCCACTTATTTTCTGATTCTCTTTCTTCTTTAGGAGTAATCATCGGAGGAATATTAATTTACTATCTAAATATAACTATAGTCGATCCTATTTTAACTTTGGCTATTGGTGCTTATGTCCTGAAAGAAGGATTTGACATCTTTAAAAAGACTACCAATGTGCTTATGGAAAAAACACCGGCAGAGGTTGATATTTTAAAAATCAAAGAAGTAATAGAAAAAATTCCCGAAGTAGATAATCTGCACCACGTGCATCTATGGCAAATAAATGATCGGGAATTTCTTTTTGAAGGCCATATAGATGTTAAAAAAGATATAACTTTAACTGAAGCAGAGAGGCTACGAAGCAATATCTGTTCAATTTTATTAAATAAATTTGGGATAAATCATGCTACTTTACAAATGGAATACAATGCCTGTAAAGATAAAGAAATTATAAAGAACCATAGCGCCTAAGAAAGAAGTTAAAGTAAGGGACAAGAAATAGAGGAATAAACAGTAAAAATAAAGAAAAACAAAGGAGGAAAAGTAATATGAGATTATTAGCGGAATATTTTCCCGAATTTAGCCAGAAATTTGATGAGATTGATGAACTTTATAAGGAAAAGCGGATGATTGATGAAAAGACTTATCAGTTTATCTGCCTGGCCCTGGCCATTAAAAACAGGTCAGTCCCTTGTTTAAAGAAACATTTTAAAGGGGCTTTGGAGGCAGGAGCAACGTTGAAAGAAATTGCTTACATCATGGCTTTAACTTTTAGAGAGAGTGCGGGAGGAGATGATTGCTGGGTTCATGATGCCCTGGGGGATTATAAGGAATTGATGAAAAGCAATATTAAATGCTGCCCCAAATAATACAATAAATAAAAAATAAATGCGTAACAAGATATAGCGGGTTATCTACTGCAGCGCTTACTTTTTTCTTTCTAAAAACATCTTACCTCTTTTATCTATTATATTAGTCCCACCTGTTCGGGCACCAAAATAATACTGTCCAGCTAATCCCCCTGCACCGTGACAGGTGGGCATTCCACCCAAAAAAGATAACNNCCTAGAACCAGCCAGTTCTCTCTCTAAGGAACCTCTCCTAAACGATCCCCCTTTACACTCACCATCTTTCCATAATTTTTTTCCACCACTAAGTCTACCACTTTTCACTGCATAGTGAAAAGGATCAGCCTTATTGGTGGTTCCCAGTATGGTACCTCCTAAGGTGAGAATACCAGAGACATCATCATATCGAATAATAATCTTTATCTACTCTCTTATAAGCCGGCACCCCTCACCAATTATTTTACCCTCAATCTCCACCATTGCCTCTCCCTGATGCTCCCAGAAAATGACCGTTTCCTCATCGTTGGCATACCTTGCTCCCGAGGCACTTATAACCCGTTTAAGCTTATATTCCTTCTCCTCAACAAACAGGGTAGCCGAATCACCTTCCAACGGGGGAATTCAGTATACCTCTCAGGATTGTACTAAAAAAGAGTAAATGCTCGAGGTTAAAAAGAATCCCCCAGCGGTATAATTATATTCTACCCCTGGTGGTTTACTAAATTAAAGTCCGGTTGTCACTGGTAATCCTGGTATGGTTCAAGCTCGCGAATTTTTGAATGAAGAATTTTATTTGCTCTCAGGTGTGATATATTGAGTGATTGCCATGGTGAAAAATTGCGAGAATCGCTATTTTTCACGCGCCAGTACAATTCACTAGCAAATCTTCTTCTCAGATCCTCATCTGAAATATTTAATCCCTTGATAATATCAGGTATAGCATCATCTGAAAGACGACTTAAATAATAAATATCGAGTTTTCCAGTAGAAGCAAACCTCTCAATATTCCGTCGAGCGATAAAGGCCTCGGGATTGAGAAAATTCATAACAGCTAGAAATAAGGCGAGTGAGAGAAAAACACGAAAGGCAAAAGTATTTTCTCGTTTATCTTTGTGGATTTTGTAGAGCAACAAACAGAATATGATCGCCAACAAAATAATAAAGGTATGACTATACAATCTCAAAGTAGTAAATCCATAAGCCTCTTCGTAAAGTGATAAGCGAGTGAAAGCAGAAGCCATGATTAAAATTACTTGAATAATTAGAGCAGTGCTTAAAATCTTAAATCCCAACAGGTGTTGGGTCTCTTTTTTAATAACATATTTTTCTGTAGCCAAAAGCAAAAACAAAGAGATAACAGCCACTGCTATCAGCTCAAAAAAACCACGTCGTGCATATTCGGCATAGGTAAAACCTTGAACAGATATGTTACTTTCGCCTCCAAAAAGATAGGCTAATTGAATAAGTATAAAGATGAAAAACAGAACATTAACAGAACCAAGTATAATAGAAATTTCTATATCTCCAACTGTGTGGTTTTTACTCTTTTGCGGTGCGGTAATTTGACCTTCTTTTTCTCGGAAAGAATAGGCATATGCACCAACAAAAACAATTGTTACTATCAAAATTAAAATAAACCTAAAAATCATTTCTAATTCATTATCAATACTGATTAAATCCGAAACATACTTTTGAAAAATTAAGTCGGCCGAAGAAAAAAGAAGTAGAAAAACAAATAGAATAGGAATGGCCATTAAAACTCCCTTTACAATCTGTGAGAAAACTTTTTGATCGTCTTTGGCTTCGCGCAGTGTAAATAAATTGGACAAGGTTTGAAAGGAAGTATGGATAAATTTAAACGGCAAGAGAAGGATTTTTAAATAATCTTCAATTAAAAAGTCTTTCATTTTTTTCCCGAAAGATATTTCGGTAATTACCAGCAACAAGAACAAGGAGGCAATTACATTTAAAAAGGTGAGTAAGTCACTGGAACGGACAAAAATCATGGTACTGAAAAATATAAGCAACACTAAGAGTAAATAGGCTTCTTTATTTATCTGCTTCTTAAGGAAATTCGCTAAAATAAAAAGCCCTGCGATAACCAAAATAACATAACACGGAAACGAAAGACCAGGAATTTTGTCATAGAAAAAATAATCAAAAAGCAAACCTAAAACAAAAGATATTCCTGTTATAATTCGGGCCTTAGCTAAAACATTTGACCGGGCATTCTGGATATCCACTCAAACTCCTTTCACATTATTCAATATTCAACAAGATATTCAAATTGACTAATTCTTCTTCTATATTGTTCTTTCCGATTAATATATTTAGAAGATTGAGTTCTCTTTCAACTGTAGAAATATTATTCTTTACTTTCTCAAAATCAACGAAATAATCCCAGGTAAATATAGTATCAGTTAATGTATCAATAAGATATTTAAATATTTCAGCATCATCATTTTTTAAATTTAATTTTTGGTAAGTCTGTAAGTATCTTATTTCTCTGCTCCTATAGATTAAAAATTCTTTTATTTTTTAAGGCAATAAACCATACTCTTCTTCATTTTCACTAACAGACATTTCGCCTTTCTCTTTGAAAGGGGAAAGATTGCCTTGATTTAATACATCCTTTATCCTGGGAATTGCAATTTTATCTAGATAATCCTTTTCGGAATCAATTCCCACGAACTTTCGATTATTTTTTAAAGCAGCAACCCCGGTGGTGCCACTTCCACAAAAAGGATCTAAAACGAGATCGTTCTCTTTACTACAAACTAAAACAATCCTCTCCAGTAAGGCTTCGGGCTTTTGGGTGGGATGTTTACCATACCTTTTTTCTCCATTTTTGGGAGTAGAGATAGCCCAAACACTCCTCATTTGTCTGTTTGGTTTTTTAAGAAAATCTTCTTTCCCCTCCAAAGACTTTGCCAGTTCATAATTAAAGAAATGTTTTGCGTTTTTTTTCTTTCTTACCCAGATTAGCGTTTCATGACTTGCGGTAAACATTCGACAAGCTAAATTAGGAGAAGCATTTGGTTTGAACCAACAAATATCATTAATAAAATGCCAGCCTTGCTTTTGTAATATGTATCCACAAGTATAAATAGAATGATAGGTACCAGAAATCCACAGTGAACCATTTGGCTTAAGAACTCTTTTACAGGCTTCTATCCATTTATAGTGGAAATTAAAATCTTCTTCTATTCCCTTACTTTCATCCCATTTGCCTTTGTTTACACTAACCCTCTTGCCTGCATGACAAGTAAATCCGCCATTGGATAAATTATAAGGTGGATCTGCAAAAATAAGATCGATGCATTCTTGGGGAAGTGCGTTTAATACCTCAACAACATCTCCATTAAATATTCTTACATATTTTCTTGAATAATAAGCTTCCATAAAATTATTCCTTCTTATTTGAATAACTTACCAGCATATTAATAATCTTAACATAATCTTGTTGCTTATTGTCTAATAATTATAACATCTGCCCTTTCTTTGATCCAGCTGGCCGCCTAGACTGGTACGCTGATTAAAGCTTATACTTAGAGCTTCCTCTAAATCGGGATGCTTGGGCAAAGCAGAAGAGAAAAGTAGGGATAAGTTGCCAATTTCTTATCCTCTCTTCTTTTTTATTAAAACTTACCTATTTTCTACTTTATAGAAGATTATTTCCCTTTGGTTTGTTTAATAAGCTTAATTAATAACTCCTTTTTATTCATCTCGGGGCGATCAATAACTATATCGAGAAGTTTTCTCAAGATTTCTCCTATCTCTTTTCCTTCTGGATATCCCAGTTTAGCCAAATCTTCGCCACTCAGGGCTAGATCTTTTAAGGATAAAGGAGGTCTTTCTTGCCAAATTTCTCTAACTTCTTTTTCTATTCTTTCCGCTTCGCTAAGTTTACTCCTTCTATCAACAGCATCCTTACTCGCTTTTCCCTCTGCCTTCTTTAACTCTACTATTCTTAGCACATTTTCCTCGCCCAGCCGAGAGAGAAGTCGTCTAATATACTGTGGAGAAGAAAAATCTACCTCTTGCCAATCCTCCTGGATCAAAGTATTTACTTCTTTAATTAAAGAATTCTTGAATCTCAAGCGTCGTAATATTCCCTGAGCTTGCTCTCTTCCCCCCTTTTTAGCCTCAGTATCAGTAAACGCTAACCTCTCTACCTCGTACAGGAGAGCAACCAGACGGAGGACTAAATCCGAAGGAAGATGGTCCAACCTATCCAAAATATAGCTGAATAAATCCTCCTCCTGATAGTTGCCTTGCCGATAAAATCCGACAGTTGCTACAAGTTCGGGTAACACATTTTTTAGTAGACTCAATTGCTGTAATAGGCGAAAACCCTTTTGGGGAGTAGTACTCATTAATAGCTTAATCAGCTCATCCCGGATCCTTTCCAGGCTGACTTTCTTAATCAGGGCACTATTTTCCTTAATTGCCCGTAGAGTCACTCTATCTAAAGTGAAATCCAACTCCCCGGCTAATCTAACAGCCCTTAACATCCTTAAAGGGTCCTCTCTTATCCGTTCGGCCGGGTCCTCTACCCCCCTGATTATCTTCTGCTGGAGGTCTTCTAATCCCCCAAAGTAATCGATTACCCCTTTTTCTTCTCCCCAGGCCAGAGCATTAATAGTAAAATCCCTCTGCCTTAAGTCTTCAAATAAGTTGGGCGGTGAGTCGAGGGAGGATTCACTCTTTTTAAAAGTACTTACTTCATAGTTGCTTCCTTTTATAACTACCGTGAGAGTCCCGAACCTTTTACCAATCGGGATCACCTTATAATCTCGAAAAACTTCGCTGATTTCTGCGGGAAGGGCACTGGTCGCGATATCCCAATCCGGCACTTCTTTACCCATGAGCAAATTGCGGATACATCCCCCGACAAGAAAAGCCTCGTACCCCTGATTATTTAATCTCTTAATTATAAATAAAGCCCCCGGGTCAAGATCTTTAGTTTCAATTTTTAAATCCAGTTTCTGGTTTTTCTCTTTTTTTTCCATGATGTAATGAATATAAAACTTTTAAGGGAGCTTAGGTTTAGGTTTTTTCAAAGCCCACAGTAGATAAATAAATTCTGCTCCTATTACCAGTACAATAAGAGTTTTATTGTATACGGTTTGCCTATATACTCCCCCTTCTCCTATTTCCGGCAAGGGGACAGGGTCAATCGGTAATCCATTTTTAACCGCTAAATCTCTAATATTTAATAGATGAATAACCGGGACCCCCAATTCTTGATATTCAAAAATTAGCCCTCGTTCAGGATGATCAGGGATTTTAAGGCCGTTAATTACTAATCCATTAGGATAAGTTATAGAAGCAGGAGTATTCCCGTAGTTGGGAGTAGCCCCTCCTATATTTACAAAGGCCTTAATGGGTCGCCCCCCTGCCGCCTCTTCGTAAAGCTGCCTCCTATACTTAATATTCTCTTCTATACTGTCCAGCTCAATAAAAGTTACGCCTGAATCCTGAGCAATTTTTTTCATAATTTCTGGAGAATCAGAATAAAACATCCCCTCTGCCCGATCTCCTTCTCCCCCCAAAGAAATGGCCAATAAACGATAGGGAAGAATACCTTCTTTATTTAAACTATCTAACATTTGCACGAAGGTAAATTCCGGAATATTGGCCCCATATTCCGAAGAACCAATCGAGTAAATGAGTAAAGGCTCCAACTCCAGCACTTTGGCGGCTGAAAGAGTAGCAATAATTAATCCGGGGAATGAACCACTGGCCCCTACAGCAATTACGTCTCCTTTCTTCAAATTCGCTTCTTTAAAATATTTTACCAACAAAGCAGCAAAGGCCGGATTGGTGCTGGTTCTTTTAGCCTCGAGATTCCCTAAAGTAGTAGTAAGAGGTGAATATTCCCTGCCGATGATCGCCGTTTGGTTGGGATCTAATTCTAAGTCTAAAGGAATGCCTCTTTTTAAGCGCTCTTCTCGAAGGGTTTCCAAACATTTTTTCATAAGCTGGGCTGCTTCAATTTGTTCCTCATAATAAGGAGTAGGTTGAATAGACTTGGTTTGTTCCACCAATAATAGACCCACTACTAAAATAACTACCGCCCCAGAGAGGCAAGCTAAAGATAATTTCCCTTTTATCCAGCTGTTCATTGCTCTTTCCTTTGCTTCCTATAAAAAATAAATAATGACCACGACCAGCAAAACTATGGTGCTTACTTATTCTATATACTTAAACAGATACTATATTTTTTATTATATTTTGTCAAAATTATACCATACCCCCCCCACTAAATTTTACTTTCCTTCCTTAACCCACCAAGTTTTGCCTTTGTTTTGCCTTTCTCTAAAACTATTCCTAGATATTACCCTCGAGGAGACTAATTTTAATATATTATTTCCTTTAACCTGTGCATCATTAATTTTGTAAATCTGCTATAATGTTGGAGGTAAGGGTAAATTTTAGTAACCGGGGTAGTAAAGAAGGAGAAATTTTGTAAGGTTTCGGGGAAATCGCCAGAATAAAATTACAAAATTAATTAAAGAAAAAATGGTTATCCTTGGGGTAATGGTAATAATAATTTTAATATACGGGTTCGTAGAGCAAATTAAGCATCTCCGAAGGATTAAGCAAATTCCTATTCGTATTCACGTCAATGGGACCCGAGGTAAGTCGACTACTACCCGTTTAATAGCCGGCGGCTTAAGAGAAGCTGGCTTTAAAGTACTGGCCAAGACCACCGGGACCCTCCCTCGTCTGATATTAGAAGACGGAACTGAAATACCTCTTAAACGAAGGGGAAATCCCAATATTAGCGAACAACTCAGGATTTTTAAGGAGGCGGCAAAAAGAAAAGTCGACGCCGTGGTACTAGAATGTATGGCCGTTAATCCGGAGCTGCAATGGGTTTCGGAACATAAGATGGTAAAATCTACCATCGGGGTTATTACTAATGTAAGAGAAGACCATTTAGAAGATATCGGTCCCGGACTTGCCCCTATGGCTGAGGCACTAAAACTTACCATCCCTCAGGGAGGGATATTAGTAACTGCTGAAAAAGACTATTTTCCGGTCTTTAAGGAGCAAGCCGCTAAACTAAAGACCAAAATTATTCTGGCCGAATCAAATACCGTTTCTGACAGAGTAATGGAAAAATTTAATTATCTGAATTTTAAAGAAAATGTCTCCCTCGCCCTGCAAGTAAATAAGCTTCTGGGGGTAGAGGAAGAGGTAGCTTTAAAGGGAATGTTACAGGCTCAGCCCGACCCGGGGGCTTTAAAGATTTATAAATTACCTAAAAACGGGAAAACTTTATTTTTTATCAATGCCTTTGCGGCCAATGATAAAAGTTCTACTTTATTAATCTGGGAAAATCTTAGAAAAAGAACTGATTTAAATTTAGACTATCTGCCAACCGTAGGGATAATTAATAGCCGGGACGACCGGGTTCTCCGGGATCTACAATTTGCGAAACTATTGGCTGAAGAGATTAAGCTTTCTAAAATAATCTTAGTCGGACAATTGAGTAAATTGGTGGAAAGGGCTCTCTTAAAATTAAAAGTTTCCCCGGACAAGATATTAAACTTAGAAAAAATAGGAGAGGTTGAAAAAATTTTATCCGTTGTCCTGACTTATATCGATAATGACCAGGGAGTGTTTATAGGCTTTGGAAATACCAAAGGTATGGGCCAAAAGCTGATCGATTACTTTAACCAGTGGGGAGAAACAAAATGATTAATCAAGCTATGGCTCTAGGGATAGTAATTAGTTTTATCTTCTATGAAATAGTAGGGCTATCTCCGGGGGGATTGTAGTCCCGGGCTATATTGCCTTATTTTTAAATCAACCCTGGAGAATATTGATTACTCTTATCATTGCTTTGCTCACTTATTTGGTAGTAATTTTACTTTCTAATTATCTAATCATCTACGGACGACGCAGATTTTTTTATATGGTAATTATCGGTTTTCTCTTAAAATGGTTGATAGAAGAGATCATTATGGCCTTGCCTGTCTCCGGGGCTGAACTTCGGGGTATCGGTTATATAATTCCAGGGTTAATCGCCAACGAAATGAAAAGGCAGGGTATTTTCCCTACCCTTTATTCACTGGCCATAGTAGCAGTCCTCGTCCGTTTAATTTTACTTCTTTTTTTAAAGGGCTAATATAGGTGTCTTTAAAAATCTCTAGAGGGGTTAAATAGTTCATTTTTTGAGTAATTTAATCTCAAAAAGTTTAGGCCAAAATTTTCCCGTCACCAACAGCCGATCATCTTTGGCGTCATAAGCAATTCCATTAAGTACATCGACGGTTTCATCATCCTCTTCTGGACTTAAAATACCTTCGAGGTCTATCCAACCAACTACTTCTCCGGTCTGAAGATCAATCCTATCGATATAATCTGTCTGCCATATATTGGCATAGATCTCCCCTTGAATATATTCTAACTCATTTATTCTGGTCACCGGGATATCGTTAGCAGAGACTTCAATTCGGCTAACCTCTTCAAAAGTTTCCGGATTTAAGAAATGTAAGGTTGAGGTTCCGTCACTCATAATTAAATGCTTTCCATCATAGGTAATGCCCCAGCCTTCCGAAGGATAGCTAAATTTTTGCAGTAATTCAAAACTCTCTTTATCATAGACCAAACCGAGATGAGATTTCCAGGTTAACTGGACAATTTTATCCTCATAGATGGTTACCCCTTCACCAAAAAATTGGGCAGGTAATTCACAAACTTTTAAGATTTTTCCAGTCTCTAATTCTACTCGGCGCAAAGTAGAAGATCCATAAAGGCCTGTCCCTTCATATAAAAAACCATCTTCAAATACTAATCCTTCAGTAAAAGCCTGGTGATCGTGCGGATAAGTATTGACCACCTGATAAGTATAAACCGGGATAAGACCAGTGGTTGGAGAAAAATCCAAGGCGGAGCAATAACTTACCCCAACGATTCCCGAAAACAAAAATAAAAGAAACCCTAGACTAAGCAGCCCTAATCTTCTCAAAAATCGACCCCTAACAATCTTCCTTTTGACTTTGATAAGTATACTAACCTCCTCTTGAAAAACAATTTATCAGCTAACCCAGCTATTATCAGTCTAAGTCTTTTTATAAGTAATAGTTTAGTTTTTCCAAAATCTTAATTTATAGTATATCACCCCCCCAAGCTGTCAATCATTTTTTTGGAATTTTTTTCCTATTTTTTGGAAAAAAGTTAATAAATTTCTGATCTTCCACTGAACTCCATGTTGTTTTTATGATAACCTAAAATTATGTATGAGGTAATAACTCGGGAAGGGCGAGAGATAACCAAGGATGACCTCGAATTAATTCGGCGGTTGATCGAAGCTGACCCATCCTAAAATCGCACCTGGCTTTCCAAAGAGTTGTGCCTTCTGTGGAATTGGCGTGCTGCCAATGGCCAGATTAAAGATATGGCCTGCCGCACTTTTCTTTTGAAATTAGAGCAGCAGGGTTATATCACCTTGCCCAGGCGTCGCTCTCCCGGTCGGGGTTCTCGCAAGGTTTCTATTCCCTACCTTCCACATAACACTGCTTCTATTGCCTGTTCTTTGAGTGCCCTTAAACCGCTACAGATCCAGTTAGTTGAAGACAC
>DFYM01000045.1 GCA_002383355.1 Candidatus Immundihabitans aquiphilus
TAGGTGTCCAGCTAATCGGGTACAGAGCACTGGCCAGTAATTCAAAGAATCTTCTTCTCTTGATTCTAAGAATTTGCAAGACATAATTAAGTTTGATTTCTCCTTTCGAATATTTTTTTAAAAGTGATTTAACCTGATCATGGGTAAAGTTTTTGTGTAATTGTTTAGACATAATTTAGAACCTCTTTTCTTTTTAAGATTTAGTTCTAAATTATACCTTTTTACTGTTTTTGGGTAGTGCACTTTTGATTTTTAAATGACAAACCTCAAAAAAATTTGACAGCTTGGGGGGGTGATATACTATAAATTAAGATTTTGGAAAAACTAAACTATTACCTATTAAAAGGATAAATGCTATTTATAAAAAGTAATCTAACGTACCAAGGGCTTGTAATCTATAAGTTCATTCCACCATTCTGGATATCCGCATCTCTCTAAATTAATGCGCCCAAAGGCATATTTACTGAGCAGCATATCCCCTAAATCTTTCCATTGTTGATACCAGGATAATGCATTACTATAGTAAAATTGATGAAGTATATTTGCAGCAGCTTCTGGATCAGTTTTATATACTTCTGCAGCATGCTCCTGTACTAGTGGGACTATTTCATACAGCATTTCTAATTTGGGGTCCCGCAAACTATATATATCTTTGATAGCTTCACAATAATGTCTCTGAGCCAATTCTTGAACATAGATATTAATCCAACCAAGTGAATCTCTATCGAAAACTCCAAATTTATTCCCAACCATATAAGGTTTTGGTAATTCCTTCATTATTGGCGATATGGGAGTTATATAAGTAGAATCTGCAGCACCTATTCCATACCAGGCGATAGATTTAATAGGATCGGGCAACCATTCCTTCGCCTGACCGATAAAAACCATAACTGTACTTGCATCGTTAATACCCCGCTCATAAGCACCTTCTCCTACGTTACTAGCTCGAAGAGGATTCCCGTAAGGGCCAGCTTGCGGACCTTTACTTAAATCGTATTCTGTCCCTTGGTAATAGTCGCCTGAAATCTTAAATATGTCATGCACTGAGAGCTCTCTTCCTGGTTTTACAGTTTGGGGATAAACGGTTTCATGAGGGCTTAAGCCTAAGGAAGGAGCTACCAAATCAAGAGCCCTCCATTCTCTCCGAGTAGAAGAAAGCCTATCATTTGGAGAATAAATATCGGCTGGTCTAAATGGTTCACCGGAATCAGGATTATACCAACCTTGTTCCACAGCAAAAGAAACTAAATTTGGTGAATGCATAACATTTTCGGAATCATCAAGATCTATATCGCGAATCCTGTGTCTATTTGCACAAACAAAAAATTCATCATCTGGAAGTTTAAAAGCTGCCCAAAGATCTAGCCCATATACTTCGAAAATCCAAACTTCCTTTCCATCTGTTATATTGAAGCATTCGCCTGATTCAGGAATCCAACCATAGGTTTCGATCAAGTCACCTAAAACACGAACTGCTTCTCTAGGAGTACTACAACGCTCCAGGACAATATCCATGGCAAAATCATAGTCGATAATCCCTTTACTCTCAGTTTGCAGTACTCTCTTAACTTCTTTTCCGTATTCGGTGCTACTATCAATACCACAAGTTGATTCACCTATAAGTAAACCTTTTTCATTTATATTAGAATCAATGGTATGTATATAACGATAGGTATGTGGAGCTTCAGGCATTTCTCCAACTTTTATATCACTAAAATCTATATTCCATTTGTTAGAGAAATCATACATACGATCGTTGTAATGACCCCAGCTAATAATATCTCTGATGCTACCTTCCGGCCAGTCCATGGCAGGGATTATAAACATTCGGAAGTCACAATCTGTACAATCACAATTATAGGACACTATTGCAGAACCATCAACAGTGGCATTCTTACCTACAGCCATAATAGTACACCTATCATCATTCGCTAAGGCTGATACACTGGTCATTAATACAAACACCATAACTATACAAAGCAACAATGAAAGTTTTTGCCTTTTCATATTCGATTAACCTCCTTAATAAATTAATAACGTTTTTGATTATTTCCCAAAAACCAGCCCTTTAATAAAATATATTTTACTTGGGCAGCAAATTTAACTTGATAAGTCCTTTGAAAAATAAATAGCAAAAATAACTAGCTCCAATTGAACACCAATTACTATTTTTATCTCCTCTGCAAGTTAGTAGGCGCCAGGCTCATTCCTCGAATTTGTTTTTTGGTCTAGGTCTTCAGAATAATAGGTTCCTCTGCTAAAGTAGCTATCTCTTCCTTTTCTAATGGTAGTTTTTGAATAATATCCTCAAAAGCAAACTTCTGATCATTATAATAGACATTATTCGGTAAATAATAACCTTATACGATCCGACAGTGATCATCAAACTTTTCACGAGATCAGTTGTATAACCAATAGATCTTTTCTTCTCTTTTTAGCCTAAAGTAGCCTCTGGATTAGTAAAGTTCACTTTAGGAAGTATAGAATTTTGACCTATATTTTTTTATCTTTACTATTTGGGTCTTTGATTTTTGAGTGGTAGGTAGTGATAGATTGTATTTACTTAATAGTGGGTTTTTATATTACTAAGGTTTTAGCTTTTTATTGTGAGATTAGAAAGGATAATTATCTTTCTGTGTTTAATACTTTAGCGATTTTTACGGAATAAGCTTTCAAGGTGCGATGAGTAAATAATCCCGATAAATCACTTAGCACAAGTAATTGCTATTTTTATCATCTTAAAAATATATGAGCAATTTTTTGAATTAGAGTGCTACACAAATTAACTGTTTATTAAATTCAGTTTACTACAAATAAATTTGAAAATCAAAAATATCTTTAAATCGTTGTTCGACAAAAATATCAAGAAAATTAATTATATTACCTATCTTCTTTCCTTTTGACTATCTAAATGACGTTTATGATATTATCTCTAAAATAAAATAATTTTAGTAGCAGTACTCTCTTTTATTGGCAGCAACTTCGGGTCTAATACCGAATAATCTAAACCGACAAACTGGCAAACCCAGTCAGTAGCCATTCAACTAAGGCGTATAAATCCTTCGCATATGTTCTGATTTATGTATCATCTTTTTTATATCCCTTACCCTATCTTCTTCTACTACTAAAGTTCTAACTATATCCGATACGCTCCAGCCTTTTTCCAAAGCTAGTAAAATTAAATCCATCTTTTTATAAGAAATCCCAAGGGCTTCTTCATCCACCAGGCCAGGTATAAGATCCGGCGAAGGAGGTTTCTCTATAATTCTGGCCGGAATATTTAAATAGCGGGCAAGTTCACTTAATCCTAATACTATCCCTTCTCTGTCTAATTTTTCCGTATATTCTCGGATAAAATTTTCCAAAGTAAGGGCCACCTTTTCAGGCTTAATCTTCATCTCAGCTTCCAGTTTCTCTAAAAGAATTTCACTCATCGCTTTTTATTATTCATTCCTTATCTAATCCTTATCTTTATAAAAATTCTCATTACTTATATTTATCATCATATTTTATATTATGGATATAATCGGAAAAACTCTCATAATAATTCATTTCAGTTGATTTTTTATCGGAGAGAAAAATATCCAGAAATGGTTCTAAAAATTTCATATTCCTCTGTAGTTTTTGGTCTTTTATCTTTCTAAAACAATCGGGATTTATTATTGATACTTTCTTTACATTATTACTCGTTCTTATTAACCAGTCAGAATAAAAATCGGTTGGTGGTAATCTATATCCCCATATTACTAATTCCTCGGCCACTGTTAATTGCAGGCGAGCCAAGGTCCACAATTTCTCAATAAAAGGATAAATTTTATATTGTTTATTGATTATAGGTGGTATGATTAGCTTATTTAAAGGTTTAATACATCTTCCGCAGATATTTTCTTCACTGATTAAAACTTTATTTTTAGCATCGCAATTACTATGCGAACAATATTTCCAATCAACTGAGCCATGCAGTTTTAAATAATAGCCATTTTGGGATAAGAGATGGGAATTGATTGGCTGATGAAAAGCCATTAGATCCATTTCACTGTCAATTAATTCTTCTAAATTTTGGTATTGTTTTTTACTCTGAAGTATCCTATCCAAAAGTAAATCCCAGTTAAAGGTTATGATGGTATAATCACCTTTTATATTCTCCAGCAAATCATTATAGTCTCCTCTTTTTTCTTTAATGTTATTGGATAATTTTTCAAATAATTCAATAATTAGCTCTAAAAGTGTCTTCCTTAATATTTTATATGGTTCTGGCTCATCAGCATTTTCAATTTCAATATCTATATAGGTCATCAGTCTTTCAATATCTATCGTATTTTTTTCGCTTATACTCAAAATGTCCTTTTTCATTATTTTTTGAACGTATTCTCGAAGGCTTTCATACTTCTTTAATACTTTACCGGAGCCCTCCTCATTAATTAAGTTCAGATTCCTTGCCTTTAAAAAGAATTCATTATAAGAAGGGAAACTCCCCTGACTATGAGCTATGGATGCCCCGGCACCTAAAATAAATATAGTCTTACTCATCTTCTTTTTTCTTTTCTCCCAGATGCTTTAAGTTAATCTTCGCAAGTTCTGAAGAAATCCTATTCAAATTTTTTCGATTATCCTCTCCCCTTAGATTTTTATAAAAAGTAATAAATATCTCCTAGCTTTGCCCACATTCCAGCAACGATTGATCCCCTGGAAGTATTTCTTCCACAGATGATTATCAATCAAGGGTATAATTTCATTATTCATGATTAGGGGTGAGGAATGATAGCAAAAATAGTAATTTCATTTTTATTCGGTCCATAATAAAAAAATATGCGATAGGCAGAAGCAGTATTTTGTTGAGCATATGCTTCAAAAACTTTTTCACCTGAAGGTCCGCAGAAAGAATGAATAATATGTGTTTGTAGTCCGGGATGCCTGGTGGGGTTAGTTCCTAAGAAGGAAATGGCCTTCTTAACCGCTTTATAGTTTTTATTATTCCCCGGATTACTATTAAGTTCTTTTAAGGCTTTCTTGGCAGTAGGGGTGATTTTTAATCTGAAATTCATTATTCTGCTAAAAATTGATCGAAATCTTCTATTATTTCTGTTTTACCCTCTTTTGCTTCCTGCAAACCTTTTCTTATCTTGCCTATCAATTCCGGCTTTTCATATATCCAGGCTTCTCTACTGGGAATAGCAGTTAAAGGCCTTAAAAGAATATCTCCTTCTTGTCCAAGGAAAACTTGAAACTGATTAACCCTTCCTTGTCCAGAAATTTGTTTAATCACTTTTTCTCCCAAAGTTATTCTATTTTTTGAATCTATAGATTTAATATCTACCGGTATAAATTGCTGATTATTTTTCTCTATTAACTCTTTTTTAGTCATTTTTTACCTCTACCTCACATGCTTCTTTTTTAGGTTATGATATCATAAGGTGGGAAATTATNNGTTATTTTCTCTATAGGCCAAATGTGAAGACCCGACCCTTAACTACTTAACCACACTTAAATCAATAAATTAATGAGATAAGCGCTTAACTAATTGAGCCACTCTCTTTCCCAAATTTTTACACTCTTCGCTTACAGTTTCATTTGGTGCGCCTACGGCTAAGGGACCATAGTGAGCACCATCAGTCTCTCCTTGAATAATCATCCCATGTATTAAAAAAGCATTGTGAATGCTTTGCAAGGTAGTTTCTCCACCTCCACCAATTTGATGGCAGGAGGTAAAAGCTCCACCTGCTTTACCTTTGAGTTTGCCGTAGTATTCATTACTTTTATCAATAAATTCCTTAAGGGGAGAAGCCATCATTCCAAAATAAGTGGGAGAACCAATAATAATTCCATCTGCATCCAAAAGATCATCTAAACTGGTATCCTCTATTTTTTGGCACTTCACCTCAACATTCTCTTCTTTTACTCCCTGCTCAACTAGATGTGCCATCTTTTCAGTATTGCCTGTTCTGGAATAATATATAATTATTATTTTAGACATTGCTCGTACCTTCTTTTCTATTTACTTAATTACTTATTATTTTCTAATCAATTCCCCTGTCAAAAGCATTTTGACACCAAGTGAAATGGATCCAGGATTTGTGTATTTTCCTAATCTCAGCTTAGGGAATAAGAATTAATCTTAATTTGTCTTTTTTCCCAAGATTGATTTATTTATCTGTTGAAATATGATGCTGTACTGTTGATAGTCTCTTAACTTACCAAATATACAGAGATTTTTTGTCAACCTTCTGCATATAACTTTTATTTTCTATCTCTACAATTCCCTTAATTTTGTCCAGAGCTAACTGCATATCATACTGGTAAGAGAAACCTTCCTGACTTTGAAAAAACTTGGCAACAATAAGGAAGCAATACTCCTTCTATGTTCTATGGGTATTAATCAAGATTAAGTCTTAATTGAGGATTTTCCTCTTGAACTTGTTTAATTACCTTAACAACAAACTCCTCTGCGGTTTTTAAGGCATTTTCTGCTTCTTTATCAAGCCCTGATCTAACATTCCCTTTATTCTGTTTTTATAGTCCATTTTTATCTCCTATTAAAAATATTTTCTTCCCCTCGATAACATCTAAGATAAAAGAATTTCTTTCTTCTTTCTTTTTAGTAAAGTCTTCCTTAGTATAATAAATGGTGTAATTTATTTCTCTCTGCAGTTTCCCTTCTAAATTATTAAGTTCTTCTATTAGCTTGTCCTCATTAACTTTTCCAATGATGAGTAAATCAATATCACTATCAACTCTTTCCTCCCCTTTGGCAAAAGAACCGTAAATGAAAGCATGAGTTATTCCCTTAAATTTCAATAAAACATCACGAAGTATTTTGGGGATTCCTGAAGTTTTAAAGATAATATTCTTTAATTCATTATACAGAGGGTAAGATTGATTAAGGTAATAATAAACCAGGTTTCCTTTGCTTTCGCTTAGGAAAAGACCTGTTCTTTCCAGTTTGATTAATTCCCGACGGATATTAGCTACAGGATAGTTAAGTATTCTCTCCAGTTCTCTTAAGTAGTATTTCTGGTCGTTATTGGTAAAATACAATGTTAAAAGGTCTTCTCTTAACTTAGATTTGGAAATAGAAAATAAATCCATTATTGTAATCCTTTTTGACTACAATTGTAGTATGTCTTGATTACAATGTCAAATTATCCCACAAATTTAATACACAATTGGTGGTTTTCAATTTATTAGTTTTCTAAGTTTTCAATTCCTATAACTTACCTTGCTTGATATAGTTAATGAAAACTAATAAGAAAAAACCTTCCCTAAGATAAGCTTAGTATAAAGATGATGCGAGAAATAAAGTAAAAACTTATATTTCAAGAACTAGTAGAACAGGGGACGGTTCTCTGGTG
>DFYM01000031.1:0-246 GCA_002383355.1 Candidatus Immundihabitans aquiphilus
AATAAGAAATTTTTATGGTTAGGATTAGTAGCTATATCGATTATAATTTTTATTACTGGCTGCTGTGTATCTATTGTGCCTGTTATAGGCCTTGCCCCGGTTGAGGAGATAGATATTTTAACCTTAGAGTCATTCCCTGTTCAGATATTTGTAATCGCCAGCGGATACCTTCCTGATCCCTGTACGGAAATTTACCAGATTAGCAAGGTAAGAGAAGGGAATACCTTTTTTATTACTATTGAAACC
>DFYM01000031.1:268-3599 GCA_002383355.1 Candidatus Immundihabitans aquiphilus
GAAATTGATAACATTCTCTCTCTTTGATATGGACTGATTCAAAAGGATCTCCAATCTTAATCTAGTAAAAATAGTTAGAAGCCTGACTTTTAACTATAAGAAGAGGTGAAAATTGATGAAAAAGATTTTTTATTTGATTTTAATTTTTATAATGGCAACTTTCTATTTACCCTCAATTTCTTTAGCTGATGGTTGTTTATTTACCCAGTTATATAGAGATATATATGAACCCAATCAATTAGCTATGATTGTATTTGATGATATGGTGGAGAAAATAATTTTTCAGATAGATTATGAAGGAGACGCAGAAGATTTTGCCTGGGTCATTCCGGTGCCGGCTTATCCTAAATTGTTCTCCGTTGAAGAGGAGATATTTTATGAATTATATCAATTAACTAAGATTATTCCTCCTTCGAATTTTGGTTGTGGATGGGGAGCAGGTTACCCTGTTCCTGGTTCAGAAGATGGGGGAGTCCATATTTGGGAAGAAAATCAAGTAGGAATTTATCAAACTACTACTTTATCAGCGACTGATCCGAACAGTTTAGTAGGATGGTTAAATGATAATGGTTATGCCTTCCCCTCAAATGGTCAAGAAATACTGGATTATTATGTGCAGAAAAATTGGTTTTTTGTAGCGATGAAAATTNNAATAGTTCTGAGAATTATACCGGTGCCATTCAACCCATAGGGATAATGTTCTTTTCCGATGAAATAGTCTATCCTTTAAAAATTAGTTCTTTAAGTGTTCCCTCTGGGGGGACCGAAGTATTAGTCTATGCTTTTTCCGATGAAAGAGTTACTTTTCCAGAGGCAACAGAAGAATATAATGCTATTATTACTCCCAACCAACTAAAGGAATATTCCATCTTGTCGGGTTTAATAGATGAGACTTTTATTTTGACCAAGTTAAGAAAAACTTTTACCAGTGAGGAAATGGGAGATGATTTAGTTTTAGTTCCAGTTCCTAAATATATTACTTTAGGAAGTATCATAGATTTAAATTCCCCGGTAGAGCAATTCATCTTGGTGATAGGAATTTTTATCTTCTTATTAAAGATAAAGATGAGGAACATTTAAAAATATTTTNNTAGATAAGATAGTATATTGGGTTATGTCTAAAGAAGAGATTAAGAAAAATAGATATTTGAGCCCTCAACATAGAGGAGGGATAGAATATCAAATAGGAATAACACATAAGAATATTGCCGAGTTCGATATTTATAGAGTAAAACCGAATAAACTTGGGGATATAGTCCTCCAGAAGGGTAAAAGAAAATGAAATTATTGCCAAGCCGAACTTCATATAACACACAGGTAAGCGGTTCCGTTTACCCGACGACCGATATCCACCACAGTCGCATAGAGTCGTGCGTAAACGAAGTAGTTCGCAAAATATGCTGATTTGGGAGCATAAACGAAGTAGTTCGGTTATTTTAAGTTANNTTAAGCAAGGCAAAAACATTTGAGGGTATAACATGAAAACGCTACACAAAATAATAATCGGTGATTCAAGGCAGATGAAAGAAGTTCCAGATGAATCAATTCATCTCATTATTACCTCTCCTCCCTATTGGCAGTTAAAGGATTATGGGAATGGGAAGCAGATAGGTTTCAATGATACTTATGAAGAATATATAAACAACCTTAATTTGGTGTGGGATGAATGCCACAGGGTTTTATATAACGGCTGTCGTTTGTGTATTAACATCGGAGACCAGTTTGCTCGTTCTGTATATTATGGAAGGTATAAAGTCATTCCGATAAGAACAGAGATAATCAAGTTCTGTGAAAGCGCCGGTTTTGATTACATGGGTGCTATCATCTGGCAGAAAGTCACTACTTGCCATACCACTGGTGGGGCAACAGTAATGGGTTCTTTCCCTTACCCGAGAAGTGGGATTCTTAAACTTGATTATGAATTTATCTTGATTCTTAAAAAATATGGGAATCCACCAGGGGTTACCAAAGAGATTAAAGAGCAGTCAAAATTAACGCAGGAAGAATGGAACCAATACTTTACTGGACATTGGAATTTTTCTGGTGAAAAACAAGATAAACACCTTGCAATGTTTCCTGAAGAATTACCGAAGCGACTTATTAAAATGTTCAGTTTTGTTGGTGATACTGTTCTTGACCCATTTCTTGGAAGTGGAACTACCTCCTTGGCTGCTAAGAATCTGAATAGAAACTCAGTCGGATATGAAATAAACGAGGAATTTTCAGCAATCATAGAAGAAAAACTTGGACTAAAACAAAGTACTATTTTTCAAAACGCCAGTTTTGAGATAATCAAGCAGGAAGATATGAGAACAGACTTTAAAGAAGAGATTGAAAGATTACCTTATATCTTCAAAGATCCTATAAGATTTGATAAAAAAATTGACCCCAGAAAATTAAGGTTTGGCTCTAAAATAGATAATTCTCATTCCGAAAGAGAAACATATTATACGGTAAAAGATATAATCTCACCTGAGTTTTTGATTTTGAATGATGGATTAAAAATCAGGTTATTGGGTGTTAAAGAGAAGCCAGTAATGAACGAGGAAGCAGTCAGATTTTTAAGAGAAAAAACCCGTGGGCAAAAGGTGTTTATGAAGTTTGACCATATAAAATATGACGAGAAAAATAACTTGCTTTGTTATCTCTATTTGTGGAACAAAACATTTTTAAATGCTCATCTGATTAAAAATGGTTTAGCTGATGTGGATACTACATTTGATTATAAATACAAGTCCAAATTTTTATCGGAAAGGATGGTAATATAATGGCGAAAGAATGGATTTTAAATCAAGCAAATATGAGATGGGGTCTGACTAAGAAAAACAAAGTCGGTCCAGTTTCAGAATTGATAAGAAAGTGCTCTCCTAAAACCGCTGAAGATTGGGAGGAGTATTATTATAAAAATGTCTATTCTAAGCAGCATTTAGAAGAACTTGGGAGAAGGCTATACATAAAGATAACTGAAGTATGTCAAGCAGAAATAGAAAGCATAACAGAGGAGGCTTGTATTGATTTTATCATCAATTTGGTAATTGGTAGAACCTACGATGGCTATCAGTCTGAAATACAAACCATTTATGGGCAATTACAAGAGGCATTNNGGTGTTAAAGTTGAACCAGCCCCAGATGTATGGGATAGAGGCTACAATGTTGATTTCTTCATCAAGGTGAAGGAGAAATATATTGGGCTTCAAATTAAACCAGCAGGATATGCTTATATTACTCAAATCATCAACGAACTAAAATTTCAAAAAAAGACACACGAGAAATTTACTGCCAAATATGGGGGTAAAGTATTCTATGTTATCTCAGTAAAGGAAGGGAAAAA
>DFYM01000059.1 GCA_002383355.1 Candidatus Immundihabitans aquiphilus
CAAAAAAATGGGGATTATTATGATTCTTTAAATTATACAGAAGTTCTCTTTGATTATTTAATGAGGGATAATCGCGAGTTAGCTAATTTACCTCGAGAGTTATGGCAGAATTTTTATCCGGTCTATTTTGAAGATACTGTTAGAGAATATGCCGGTAAATATGAAATAGATCATTTACTGGTTCTGGCGATAATAAGGGAGGAAAGCAGGTTTAATCCCTCGAGCGAATCGGTGGCCAGGGCGAAGGGATTAATGCAGATAATTCCCTCGACCGGGGAATGGCTAGCTCAAAAAATAAACCTCGAAGATTTCACAGAGGAGTTATTGTTTTCTCCGGAAGTAAATATAAATTTGGGTTGTTGGTATATTAGTTACTTAGAAGAAAGGTTTGCTGGTGACCCCATATTAATTATTTCTAGCTATAATGCCGGCCAAGGGACCGTCAGTAATTGGATAGAGCAATATAAATATAATAGATCTGATCTAGATAATTTTGTAGAAAATATCCCTTACGAAGAAACCAGAGAGTATGTGAAGAAAGTGATGAAATCTTACCAGATGTATAAAAAGTTGGCAAGCATCTAACAAGCAAAGCATCTAACTAACGAAATAGAAACGAAAGAAATAAATAAAATAATTTTTTTATCCACTTCAAAAAGGGAGGCCGGGATTTGCTCATAAATCAAATCTCCAAAGAAAAAGAAAATGACCGCCAAACTAAAAACTTCACTTTTTTGTCTGCATTGCAACAAAGAGACTAGTCATACTATTATTTATAGAGGAAGATATTTAGAAGAGGTAAAATGTAATGTTTGTGGAAATGAAATTAGAATTGACCGTGAAAAATTGGTAGAAACTTATACTTCTGATTTCATAGATAGGGTATTAACCAAACCACATCGTTTAACTAAGGAGATGAAGCAGGATTTGTCTCAGTTTTTAAAATCCTTACCCATTAGAATTTTAACTAAACCCTATCGTATTGCTCGAGAAATAGAAGATGTATTATCCGAAAAAGAAGACAAGAAACAAGAGAAGACCAGACAAGAGAAGAGAAGAATAGAAGAAATAAAAGAAAAGGGTAAGAAGGATAACTGAATAAATTAATAAAGTAGGGGTAATTAATTAACTAATTCACTATAAAAATAACCCTTGCTCATCGAGTAATTTTGAGTAGTAATAAGCAAGTAAAGCAATAAAATAAATAGAGCAACAAATATAGATAACCATCTAAACAAAAAAGTAGATAAAAAATTTGACAAAATTATTAAAAGGCAATAAAATAAAAAGCATCAAAAAATCAAATTCTTTTCTAGTCTCCTTTATTGTCTTAGTGTAAAGCAGATCCTTAATAGTTTATAAGCGAGAGCCCGAAAGAATCAATTTATCCTATAAAACAAAAAAGAGTAAAAAATAAATAAAAAGATATTTTATTCAATACTCCAACTACTCTGATTCAAAAAAGGTAAAAATTCCCAAAACAAAATTTGTTTTTCTTAATTAAATTTTGACTACTCTAAATCTGTCAGAAATTAATTTTAAAAATCTTACCTAAAGGAGATATATAGTGAATCTATCTACCTCAAAATATAGTAAGAGCAGAAATAGATTAATTATTTTGACAGTTTTTCTCCCCCTCCTTTCCTTTTTTGCCTTTTTCCCCTCCTCTTCAGCTAATGCTAATAATGAATTTATTAGTTATCGGGTGGTCTCAGGTGATACCCTATGGGATATTTCCCAAAAATACAACACCTCTATAGAACAGATTTTAATTTACAATAATGACCTTAAGAACGACGATATCCTTTCCATAGGGCAAATTATCCGTATACCCCGGGGCAATTTCTCGCTTAGCCCAGAGGCAGGTTATTTTATTCATACCGTAAAGAAAGGGGAAACTTTATGGTCAATTGCCCAAAATTATAATCTAAAGGTCGATTCTCTCCTTGCCGTAAACAATTTGGCTAATTCTCAATTAATTTCTGTGGGACAAGAGATTAAAGTTCCCTCTTCTAAAAGTATGGTTTCCACTGAAGATTTAAGCGGACAAAAAATTGTTCAGGAAAATAAAGAGGTAAGCAATACAAATATAAGCAATAAGCCAAGCGAAGATTTAGAGCCAATTATTTATGTGGTAAAAAAAGGAGATAGCCTCTGGAGTATAGCTCAGAAATATGGGGTCTCTGCTAAAGTTATTACGGAGGCGAATAATCTTAAAGATGAGGACCTTCTAACCATTGGCCAAAAATTAGAAATTCCGGCCATAGGCGGAGGAGTATTGGAGAAAGGGGAAGAACCAGAACCAGTTATTATCACCTATACGGTAGTAAAAGGAGATAACCTCTGGAGCATAGCGCAGAAATATGAGGTAAAGATGACCTCGATTATCTCCGCTAATAACTTAAAAGAAATATCACGACTATCGGTGGGGCAAAAGTTGAAGATTCCGGTCACTAATCTAGATCTGGCTAAAGCAGCAGGATATAATACCCCAGAATCTACTAAAGAAGAAGATATAATTTATTATGTAAAGAAAGGGGATAGCCTGTGGAATATCTCTCGTCAGTATAAGGTGAAATTAGAGGCGATCTTGGCAGTTAATAATTTATCTGATGCTTCTAAAATTTCTGTGGGTCAAAGGCTAATAATTCCCAAGGCCTCGGCGGATTACTATAAT
This sequence comes from Candidatus Immundihabitans aquiphilus, assembly GCA_002383355.1. GTDB lineage: Bacteria > Atribacterota > Phoenicimicrobiia > Phoenicimicrobiales > Phoenicimicrobiaceae > Immundihabitans > Immundihabitans aquiphilus. Next base: position 2,678 of record DFYM01000059.1, read on the forward strand.
ACACCTAATTTTATCTGGCCTATAAGGGGGAGGATTAGTTCTCCCTTCGGTGCAAGAAAAACTTCAGGTGGAAGACAAGAATTCCACTCTGGCATTGATATAAGTGGCTCAATGGGGGCTAATATAGTAGCTGCCCAAAGTGGCACCGTAAGTTTTTCGGGTTCTATGCGCGGTTATGGTAAGGTAATTATTTTAAGTCATGATAATGGATATTCTACGGTATATGCTCATAATTCAGAAAATTTAGTAAAAAAGGGTCAATATGTAAAACAAGGTAGTGTTATAGCTAAATTAGGGAGAAGCGGAAATGCTACTGGCCCTCATCTTCATTTTGAAATAAGATATGGTAATAAGCCAGTTAATCCTTCATCCTATTTAAAATAGAAAAATTATTTTTAAAATTAGTACATTAGTACAAATAAATATATCTTCCAATAAATACATTTCTACTTCTTGCTTTTTAGGTATAAGCTACTATTTTAATTTTTTGACATAATAAATTAGATGTGTTAAAATCCTCTCAACTAAAAAACAAATTTTAAATGCAGAAGTGTGCCTAGGGTTCCGTCTAATTTATTATATTAGAGGCTGGACCAAGCGACACAAAGTATCTAATTGATACTACATTTTAGGATAAAAGCCTGAGAGATTGGTTCTGTGTAAAAATATTACCTTTTCTCCGGGCTTTTTGTGTTATTTTATAGTATCGGAATTTCAAAAAATTTCGATACTATAAAATAATATAATTATTATTTACTAAATAAGTAACAATATATTTTGCTTTTCATTCAGGGGTTCTCAAGGGGAAGAATTCCCCTTGAATATCTTGTAATTAAAGAAATTAAAGATATGACCAAAAGTAATGATGGATAAGAATTATGTCAGAGGCTAATTACGAAGAATATTTGAGTACCTTAAATAAGATAAGTGAAGCCATAACTTCTGAACTTTACCTGGAAGATATATTAAAATTAATTGTAACCCTGACGGCTAATGTGATGGAGGCAAGCAATTGTAATTTGTGGTTATTCGATGAAAAAAATCAAGAATTTAATATAAAAGCCACTCATTTAATGCACCAAGAATATTTAAATAAAAAAACCATAAAATTAAATGAAGGCATAGTAGGCTGGGTAGCCAAAGAAAAAAAACCAAGGATAATTCTTGATGTCTTAAAAGATAAAGGGTATAAAGAAAGGGAGCTGGCTCAAAAAGAAGGTTTGGTTTCTATGGCCAGTATCCCGATGATGATAAAAGATAAAGTTATTGGCGTACTCAACGTTTATACTAATAAGCCCCACAAATTTACCCCAGCCGAGGTTACTCTTTTAAATACTATTGCTAATCAAGCAGCAGTGGCTATTGAAAAAACTGCCCTGATAATTGAAACGAAAATAATTCAAGAAGAGTTGGAGGCTCGGAAAAAAATAGAAAGAGCAAAAGGGATATTAATGGAAGAAAGAAAAATAAGCGAAAGCGAAGCCTTTTCTTTGATTAGAAAATTTAGTATGGATAAACGAATCTCTATGAAAGAGATTGCCGAAGCCATAATCCTTTCCTCGGAAATCGGTAAGTAACCCAAAAAGATAAAAAATAAAAAATAAAAGATCAAAATTTCTACCAAGGAAGTAGAATAAAGGGCAAAGAAGCCCCCTATATTTATAAACAAAGGCCAAAGAAGTCCTTTTTTTTACAGAGTTTGTCTTAAAGAGGGCTTCTTTTTTTATGAACTAACTTAAGTCTATTCAATTAAAGATGAAAAATGGGGGGGGTGATATGCTTTTATTTATTTTTGTTAGCACTAAAAATGAATTTGAATTTAGATATCATATTTTGATTAAAGGAGAGTAATAAAAGATATGACCATGAAAGTGAAATTTAGTAATCGTACTAATCTTTTGGAACAGGCGATATATAAATACAATTTACAAGATGTAGAAGAACCAAATTTGTACCGAGAGGTATTTCCTTATACAGAAGTACCTCGAGTGACTTTTAACTACCGGCATGTCCCGATGTTTGTCCCGGAGGAGATCTGGATTACCGATACTACCTTTAGAGATGGGCAGCAATCGCGTCCACCTTACTCCTCAGAGCAGATCTTAAAGATTTTTGACCTTCTGCACCAGTTGGATAACCATTCGGGGGTCATAAGACAGACCGAATTTTTTATTTATTCAAAAAAAGATCGAGAAGCCGTAGAAAAATGCTTAAGTAGAGGCTATAAATATCCAGAAGTCACTGCCTGGATAAGAGCCAAGAAAGAAGATTTTCAATTAGCCAAAGAAATAGGGGTAAAAGAGACCGGTATATTAGTCTCTTGTTCTGATTATCATATCTTTAAAAAACTTCATCTTACCCGAAGACAGGCTATGGAGATGTATCTTTCTATTGTAGAATCTGCTTTAGAAAGTGGGATAATCCCTCGCTGTCACTTTGAGGATATTACTCGAGCTGATTTTTATGGTTTTGTAGTCCCCTTCGCCAACGAGCTAATGAGGCTTTCAAGAGAAGCGAAGGTGCCGGTTAAGATAAGGGCTTGTGATACCTTAGGTTTAGGGGTGTCTTTCCCCGGGACGGCCTTACCCCGCTCTGTACAAGGTATTATATATGGCTTGAGACATTATTCGGAAGTTCCTTCGGAATGGATGGAGTGGCATGGGCATAACGATTTTTATAAAGCGGTAACCAATTCTACTACTGCCTGGCTTTATGGAGCCTCAGCGGTAAATACTTCTCTTTTTGGTATAGGTGAGAGAACCGGAAATTGTCCTTTAGAAGCAATGGTTATTGAATATGTACAGCTTAGAGGAACCACCAAACAAATGAGGTTGGAAGTTATAAGCGAAATTGCCGACTATTTTGAAAAAGAAATTCATTACAGGATTCCACCTCGCACCCCTTTTGTAGGGGAAGCCTTTAACGAAACCAGTGCCGGGATTCATGCGGATGGGATATTGAAAGACGAAGAAATTTACAATATATTTGATACCGAAAAAATATTGAATAGACCGGTAAGTATAAAAGTTGGGCCGCATTCCGGATTAGCAGGCATTGCCGCCTGGATAAATAAGCACTTTAAGTTAGAGGGGGAAAGGAGAATAAGCAAAAGTGACCCCCGAGTTTTAAAGATCAAAGAATATATTGACCAGGAATATACGAGAGGCAGAGTAACCAATTTTAGTGACGAAGAATTGGAATCTTTAATAGACTTTTCCCTTAAAGAAGGCGAGGAGGGTGATGGCGAAGCAGCTGGCTTCGATTCTTCGAACCCGTAAGGGAAAAGGGAAAATAAAAATTACTTTAATTTTAACCAGTATTATAATGTATATTGACTATACCGCTAATTAATTTGTAAAAGGGGGAGATTTAGCTTTGTCATCTACCGTAGTGCAGAAAATTCTAGAGAAACATTTAGTAAAAGGAAAGATGGTGCCGGGTGAGGAGATAGCCATAAAGATTGATCAGACACTTACCCAGGATGCTACTGGCACCATGGTCTATCTACAGTTAGAGGCTTTGGGAATTAAGCAACTGAAAACCAAAAAATCGGTCGCCTATATTGATCATAATACTCTTCAGTCGGGGCCCGAAAATGCTGATGACCATCTTTATATCCAGACTGTAGCCCAAAAATATGGGATATATTTTTCCAGGCCAGGTAATGGGATATGCCATCAGGTTCATTTGGAAAGGTTTGCCCTCCCTGGGGAGACACTTTTAGGTTCAGACAGTCACACCCCTACTGCTGGCGGACTGGGGATGTTAGCAATAGGAGCAGGAGGACTGGAAGTGGCAGTAGCTATGGCTCAGGGAGAATATCGTTTTATAATGCCCAAAATAGTAAGAGTAAATTTGATAGGAAAATTAAATCACTGGGTCTCCGCAAAAGATATAATCTTGGAGCTCTTAAGGAGAATAACGGTAAGAGGTGGAGCAGGAAAGATATTTGAATATAGCGGTAAAGGGGTAAAAAGTTTATCGGTCCCCCAGAGAGCCACTATTACCAATATGGGAGCGGAATTAGGGGCCACGACTTCCCTCTTCCCTAGCGATGAGAGAACCTGGGAATTTTTAAAGGCGCAAAAAAGAGAAAAAGATTATTTAGAAATCCAGGCGGACGAAGAGGCGATTTATAATGAGGAGATAGAAATTGATCTTTCCCAATTAGAACCCTTAGTGGCTTGTCCGGATAGTCCAGACCAGGTGGTAGTTGTGTCATCCTTAAAGGATATTAAGGTTAATCAGGTAATTATCGGGAGTTGTACCAATTCTTCTTATAGTGATTTAATGAGGGTAGCTAAAATTCTTCAGGGTAAAGCTATTGCGGATAGTGTTTCGCTGGCTATTGCGCCAGGGTCAAAACAAGTTTTGTCTATGTTAGCTAAAAATGGAGCTCTCGCCGCCCTAATTGGGTCGGGGGCTCGGATTCTGGAATGTGCTTGTGGACCTTGTATTGGTATGGGACAATGTCCCCCTACTGGTGGAGTATCCTTAAGAACTTTTAATCGGAATTTTAAGGGGAGAGCCGGCACACCCTCCGCCCAGGTTTACTTAGCTAGTCCAGAGGTGGCGGCGGTATCAGCACTTACTGGTTATCTTACTGATCCTCGAGAATTCGAATTAAAAGATTATCCCAAAATAAAAAGGCCCCAGACTTTTTTGATTAACGATAACCTGATTATCTCGCCAATTAACCATTCTAAGGAGGTAGAGGTAATAAAGGGACCTAATATAAAGCCATTTCCTTTGGGTAAACCGTTGCCTTCGCAGATAAGAGGAAAGGTCTTGATTAAAGTAGGAGATAATATTACTACCGATCATATAATGCCCTCTCCGGCCAAACTACTTCCTTATCGCTCAAATATACCCTACCTTTCTGATTATTGTTTAACTCCTTGTGATCAGGATTTTCCCCGGAAGGCCAAAGAGAATGGAGGTGGCTTTATTGTGGGGGGAATAAACTATGGACAAGGCTCAAGCAGGGAACACGCGGCTCTAGTCCCCCTTTATCTAGGGATAAAAGCAGTCTTAGCTAAATCCTTTTCCCGCATTCATTATTCTAATCTTATCAATAATGGGATTATACCTTTGGTATTTAAAAATCCGGAGGATTACGAGGAGATAGGGGAGATGGATGAACTTTTAATCGAGGAGGCTATTTCCCAGGTTAAGGGTGAAACAGTTAAGGTAAGAAATTTGACTAAGGGTAAAGAATATAAGATGATTTTAGACATTACTCCCCTCCAACGAGAGATCTTGGTTCAGGGAGGTCTTTTAAATTTAATAAGATTAAAGAATACAAAAGATTAGTTTAATCATATAGGAATTTTATTTTTGGTTAGCTAGTTGAAGAATTAATACTAAACTAATTAACCAATAAACCAGTTAACTAGCTAACTAAATACTTACAACTATTCACTAACGTGTCTTAGGGGAGTTAGGGAGTTGACTTTTGACACAGTATCTAATTTAAGATTAGGGGGGAATAAAATTGACTTACAATATTACTTTGATTCCAGGGGATGGAATTGGTCCGGAAGTTACGGAAGCCGCGAGGGAAGTTTTAGAAGCCAGNNGGTATAGACTTTAATTGGGAAGTGGTGGAAGCGGGAGAAAAGGTTATTCCCCAATATGGTACTCCACTCCCTGATTATGTAATAGAGAGTATTAAAAGAAATGGGGTGGCTTTAAAAGGACCGGTCACTACCCCGGTGGGCACCGGTTTTAGAAGTATTAATGTAGCCTTAAGGCAAGTATTAAATCTTTATGCCAATTTAAGGCCGGTAAGGTCTTATAAGGGCGTGTCTTCGCGATATACCAATATTGATCTGGTAATAGTAAGAGAGAATACCGAGGACCTGTATGCCGGGATAGAGCATAAAATAGGGGATGACGCCGCTATCAGTATAAAAATAATTACCCGAAAGGCCAGCGAGAGGATAGCTGGATTTGCCTTTGAATTGGCTAAAAAAGAAGGAAGAAAAAAAGTTACTGTCGTACATAAAGCCAATATAATGAAATACACCGATGGGCTTTTTTTAGATAGTGTTAGAAAGGTTTCCCGAGAATATCCGGAAATAGCTTTTGAGGAGATGATTGTCGATGCGATGAGTATGAAACTGGTCCAGACACCCCAAGATTATGAGGTATTGGTTATGCCTAATTTATACGGAGATATACTGTCTGATTTGGCAGCTGGCTTGGTTGGCGGATTAGGGATAGTACCGGGAGCAAATATAGGAGAAAAGGAAGCCGTGTTTGAACCAGTACATGGTTCAGCACCACAAGGATTGGTTCCCCATACCGCTAATCCCACCGCCACGATTCTCTCAGGAGTGATGATGTTAAGATATCTGGGTGAGAAGGAAGCAGCAGATAGGGTAGAAAAGGCGGTGACAGAAGTGTTGGAAGAAGGCAAAGATTTAACCCCTGACCTGGGTGGCAACCGGGGGACAGCAGAGTATGCCAAGGCGATTATAGAGGCTCTAAAGTAATATCTTAGCGGAAGGAGAAAGGGGGTAAAATATGTCCCCCCCTTGTATTTGCTCCAGGTTAAAAACGGCTAGATTCATTTCCGTGGTTGACATATAATATATTTTAATATAGCATGGTATAAAACTAAAAGGGATAAAAAGGGTATGGAGTTTTTTAAAGGGAGTTTGTCCCTGAACATTTTATTTTATAGTCTTAAGTAAGATAGAAAGTTAAAAAAGGTGAAAGATTATGCGGAGTGACG
>DFYM01000042.1 GCA_002383355.1 Candidatus Immundihabitans aquiphilus
CCCGCACAAATCCCTAGTTCATTCATCAGGATCACGAGAGATTCTAATATTTCTGCTACCCCCCCTCCCTGGGCAGTAGAATTAATATTAAGGATATCTTTGGAAGCTAAACTCCTGGCTTTTTTAAATAAATTGTAGTAAGTCTTATCTCCCACAATCTCTCTGTAGTCTTCGATGTCCTTCATAATATTTTGGATTGTCCTTTCTTCTATTTTTTATTTTTATTATTCCCAGCAAAACTCCTTTGAAGCTCCCTTAGTCTACTTAAATAGTGTAACATAATTCTAATAGATAGGCAAAAAATATCCAAGGTGGGGCGTTGTCCAGGGCATACTATCCAATTTTAAATTATGATTACGTTTATAATATCAAAGATTAAAAAAGTATTAACCTTAGCAGAAATAAACCCGGCTAGAATAGAATTGAGGTTAAAGACAAATAAGACAATAGTAAAGAATAGAATATATTTTATTTATATATTGCCAGAGTTACTTCTCTTCTCTTAGTTCTTAGTAAAGTATTCAAATATCAATTTTTAATAGGTTACGATAAAATTGCAAAATCTGGCCATAAGCTCTACTGGGATCACTAATACTTTGAGTTAATTCTTCTAAAGGGCAGGGACCATTATTAGCCCGGTTTTTAATATAATCAACAGATTGGTTAAACTGATAAAAAAGAGAATTACTATCCAGTAATTCTCTTGCCCTTATACTGATAATCTCTGCATATAGGGCCTTAACTTGATAGTGAACTGCTAAAAGGGCAGCGGCTCTTCCCATTACTCTATCGGCAATTATTGCCTTCTCTAATAAATGGTCATCCTCTCTAATAACTTCAATCCAGGGAATGACACCCTTCTGATAGGAGGTTTTTATCACTCTGCCTCCCCTTATTAAAACAAAGGAAAATTGTTTTTCCTCTAATATTTCTTTTGCCCTGGTTAGATCATTATTCATATTTTTATCTTTTCTTTTTAGGTCATTTTAAGGAGCTACGAAGCGTCCTATTTATTAATCATACACCAATAGATGCTAAGAATTCAACAGGCCGAGTTATTTTCTGATTTTTAAAATCTCCCCCTGGTTTGTTTTTTGTAATTCCTTGGGAGAAATTTTCACCAGGGCATATTCCGAGCCACCGCCGGTCAAGACCATCTCTTTTTCTATAACTGCAGGATCAATGAGGAATTTAGCCGGGTAACCAAAAGAGGGAATCCCGCCACAGGGATAACCGGTTTTTTGTAAAATCTCATCCGGGGTAGCCGTTCGAGGTCTCTCTATATGTAAGGTTTTTCCAATCCGGGAAGTACTTACCCGATCATTACCTCGAACAATAGCCACAATTAAGCTTCCCTCTGAGTCAATCAGACAGATATTTTTTACACAATCCTCTGCCTGCACTTTTGCCGCCCGGGCTGCTTCTAAAACGGAATGACAGGATTGATTAAATTGAAGATACTCACATTGAATATTGTTGTCCTGAATAAACTTCTTCAGTTTTTCTTCATACGGATTCATACTTTCTTTGCCTCGATATTCCTTTAATGTAATGCCACTTACTTTTTAATTAATCAAGCCTTTCCCCGAGATCTCCCAACAACTTTCAGAGCAAACAGGGGACGGTTCTCTGTTCTAAATCTAAATTCTGAAGATTTTATTTAAAGTAAGACCAGTCAATTGATAGTATATTATATATCAGTGGACTATTGTCAAACAGAGAACCGTCCCCTGTTCTATCTACAAACCTCATTCTAGCAGGACGAACAACTGAAATAGAAATCAAAAGTTCGTCCTGCTTGTTAATGTTAATTTACTCTCGCTCTTTACTCTTCCCTTATTACTAAAGGTATCAAATCTGCTGGAAGGTTTTCTGGGTTATCCACCAAAGGAGGATGGATAGTGACTTGTCTGGTCTGCTGTAATATCCCCTGCCCTGCCTCACTTAGGATAAATTCAATTAATCTCACTGCCTCCTCTGGATGAGATGCATTAGCAGGAATGGTCAGGCCATAGATAATAGGCAGAATATCGAAATCCGGGTTTACCGAGGTAAATCGTTTAAAAGCTATCTTCACCTTTATCTGTGGACACAGCGTTTTATAGCTATCGGAACTTAAATTAATCTCCGGTGGCAATTCTAAAAAATTCAGGCCATGCTGCTCAGCAACACTTTTGTATTCAAAGGCATAATCGAGGTCTCCTGATTGTAGGGGAAAAACCAGGGTAACACTGGAATTTCTCATAACCAGTCTTTCTGGTTCCAGTATTTCCGGTACCAGAATCGTGTAACCATTATCATTTTCTTCCACTTTAATAGGATAGGAAAAATCACCTATAATGGTCGTTAAAATATCTTCCTTCTCATAGAAAAGCTCTGCTAATTTCAGAGCCATTAAAGCCCGGTAACCGCAAGAATCGAAACGAGGATCGGCTATACCCACCTTGACCTCTTCCCGGGATAATACTTCATACCAATTATCTATATTGATTTCTCCGGCATATTTACTCTGGGAGCCATAAGCCAGACCTATTGAGTTAGTAGCAAATTGCAGGCACCAATTGGCATAAGCTCTATTTTCTCCCGGCAGCAAAGTCTGATACATCATTTTGGGAATTAAGGAATAATCAGCTACCGCTACCACATCGGCTATGGCCTCTCCGGAAAATAGAGGTACCTCAGTAACATGTCGGATTACCTGAATACTTCCGTGCCCCTCAATTAATACATCTATTTCCGGATGGGTTTCTTCGTAAGCCTCTTCTATTGCCCTAAAAGGAACCAGCAGGCTTCCAGCAGTCATTACTTTTACTGGTATCTGACCCTGGCTGTAGCCGTTTAGCAATAGGCCGGGAATAAATACCAGCAGCGAAATATTAAGGATGATTAATCGGAATAATTTTCCGGTCATAATTCTCCTTCCCCTAATTATTTTTATTTTTTCTGTGATTTGTATTAATAATTCAGATTTAATCATAGATTAAAGATTAAGGGAAAAGGAGTTCAATTTCTTTAATCTGACCGACTTGCTCCTTCCCAGTTAATCCTTCACCTACTAGCCTCAAAGGCCAATACTCCTCTGGTAAGAATTGCCCGTTCAATTGGTAAGCTACAATAATGTTGTTCCGGCGAGCTATATTAGAAATGGGCAAGGTGACACTGAATCCGTCAACCGCGACTATCTTTACCTCATACCCCTCCTGCACTAAGGCATCATTAAAGGCCTTCCCTTCATGAGGATTTTCATCATCCACCCTGCCTACTAATAACCAGAGCGGGATCCCTTCCCATTCTCTGCCCTTATCATCCACCCATTTGACGCCATGGCAACCTTCGGTGGCACCGGACTCAAAGGTGCCCCTATCTATATTTTCTTCTATAGCCCCTTTTAGATGTAAAGTCCATTCTTTAGGTACAGGTACCAATTCTATCTCTTCTACCCATTTGCACCACCAATGACCATCAGTAACCTGATTTTTTGCACTTAAGATTGCTATTCTAAGTGGCCCACCTTGCTGAAAAGTAATTTCATTACCATCAGTTTCGTAGGCTAAAATAGTCTGCAATTCCTCATGAGGAACTTCCTGCTTGGAAACAGGGTCATAGGTAATATAATCACCCTCAACTATCTGCTTATAACTAAAAGTCATAGCATAACCGTCCCGGGAAATAACTTTAACCGCAGTATCCGGATTTATCCCCCCTACCAGGTTACCTAGCTCTATTAAAGAGACACCTTTTAAGGCAAAAGGTCCTTCTATCTCGCCAGTGCTCCTCATTCTACCACCCCAGCCTTCCAGGGAAGGCATTTTCTTGATTTCTTCCATAGTCAGTGTTCTGACCGTATCGCCAGCGGTAATTTTTAAAGCAATTTCTTCTTGAACTGTTGTATCACTACTTTGTAGTGCCAAGCCACTGTTTGCTACTAAGAGCAAGCTTACCAGGACTAAAAGTATTTCCTTTTTTAATTCTCTGACACTTATCTTCATATTAAATTCCTCCTATCTCTTTATTTATTTCTTGTTTCTTGCTTATTTTTTTACAGAATTTAATTATTAGCTCGTTTTCCACTTCATTTTTTCTAATCTATAAATCTTCGCCTCCTCAATTCTTTTTATTTTTTTATCTTTTAAACATTATTAAACACCTCCTCCCCTCTGCCCCTCTCTACTAAACTGTTTTCTATTTCCTATCTAATAAATTAAAAATGTTCAATCTCATCACCAAGTTACCCATCCATCCCCATCTTTAACCCTCATTACTAGTTATTAACATCCTAAAAACAATAAAGATGATCAGAGAGATTAATATTCCTATAGCAGCAATGGGGCGAGCATAGTCTAAGCCATAATTGAAACGGTCAGAGACTAAAACTGGTAGTACCTTGCCCTTTATTCCTAGAAACGAGACATTATAGGCCAGAATCATGACCGCTCCAAACTCACTTACTCCCCGGCCCCACATGAGGATAGAACCCGAATAGATGCTTTTCATGGCCAGAGGTAGTGAGATATACCAGAAGGTCTGCCAGGGGGAAGCACCGTAGGTAAAAGCGATCTCTTCCAACTCAATATCAATCGCCTTAAACCCTTCTTTGGCCGAATCAATAAGAAAGGGTATGCTAACAAACATCATCGCCAGAACTACCCCATAGAAGGTCTGAAAAAAGTCAATCCCTAGGCTATGAAAAACTTTCCCCAGAAAATAATTTCTACCGAATACAAAAAGGAGTGCTACCCCAGCTGCAGAATGAGGAATGACAATAGGTATATCGATAACCGCCTCCAGTAATCTCTTCCCCCAAAATTGGCGCCTGGCCAGGAGATAGGCCAGAGGTACTCCTAACAATAAACCACTAGCAGTAGCTATTAAGGCCGCAATAATGGTCAAAGAGATGGAATTATAAACTTCAGCATCTAAAACTGTCTTCCTTAAGGTAGATACAGGAGTGTAAAAAATTGTTTTTAAAGGGGGTAGAAGAATAAATATTATTGCTATAAAACCCACGATAATAAAACCTAAATAAAATCCATCAATCTTTGTTTTCATCTTACTATTATTGACCCTTATTAAATATTTTCATATTTCCATAGATATTTTTACCGTTCCTCTTTGCCGGTAAGAATCAGGTACAAATAAAAAAGCAGCACTTTTTAATACTTATTCATCTTAATGATTCTTAATGAATCAGTATCTTAAAAAAAGCACTGCTTCCGTGATTAACTTCATTCTTCTCTCCTTTCCAAATACGGGAGGCAGGAACATTTCTATTCCAGCCCTTAAGACTTTTCGTCTTGCGTTTACCAGTCATAGAAGGATATCTTCTTTAGACCAGATAAATCGAAGAGATTGCGGTCTTAAATTTATCGCAATTTTATTTCTCTATATTTTATCTGTTTAATATCTACTTGTAAAGTATAAAGGCTAAATTTGTCATTTAAAAATCAAAAGTGCACTGTTTTTTAATGATTTAAAGTTTAAAAGCGGACTACCCAAAAACAGTAAAAAGGTATAATTTAGAACTAAATCTTAAAAAGAAAAGAGGTTCTAAATTATGACTAAACAATTACACAAAAACTTTACCGATAGCCAGGTTAAATCACTTTTAGAAAAATATTCGAAAGGAGAAATCAAACTTAATTATATCTTGCAAATACTTAGAATCAAAAGAAGTAGATTTTTTGAGTTACTAGCAAAATACCGCCAAGATCCAGATAGCTTTTCTATCCAGTATGAAAGAAAAACAATTAATCGAAAGATAAATCTGGATATCGAGAAAAATATTGTAAAAGAACTAAAGATAGAAAAAGA
>DFYM01000003.1:0-13099 GCA_002383355.1 Candidatus Immundihabitans aquiphilus
TTTTACCCATCGGTTCTTTAGTTTTTGTTCTCTTTTGTACCTGGAAATTTGGCTGGGGTTGGGATAATTTTATTAAAGAAGCAGATATGGGAGAAGGCCTAAAATTTCCCAAAGCAAAATGGGCTAGAGGATATTTAACCTATGTCCTACCATTTATTATTTTAATCCTCTTACTGCAAGGATGGGGAGTATTATAAACTAATTGAGGGGCTTTTTCTATTTTTACTGGGCAGCGTTCTTACCATTAGTGCTCACCTAGGTGCTATCGCTACCCAGTACTGGTTAGGTTTCTTAGATGTAAAGTCACGATTTGAGTGATTTCGGGCTACTGGTTGGGTAGGTTTCTAATCAGCGGTAACCTAGTATTTCCTTCGGGCTGCAGTCTGAATACCTGTCTTCTGTCTTAATCTTGCTACATGTTTTTGCCAATATGATAGTTCTCCTGTAATAGTTTCTGGTAGATACGGGGGGGCTACCCTAAGTCTTGCGACTTTCTTGGTATATTTGCCTTATTTCCTCTTTTAATTTCCTATCTTTCTTCTTTCTCTGGCTGAGGGGGTGTTTCAGCCAATGATAATATCCCGACCGGGAAACCTTAAGTACCTGGCACCTCTTCCTAACCCGAAACAGTTTCGGATGTTCCCGGATAAGCCGAAAGTAGTCTACGGTTTCTTCCTGAAGATAGCTAAAAGCTTTTTTAGAAGGTCACGCTGAGTAGTCTCTACAGAAAAGAATAATACTCTTTTAAGAAAGATTAAACAGATAAAGGAGGAAGTCAAATCCGGGGAGGAATTGATGACAAGGTGATTTTACCGAAAAATGGGGATTTACTCAAAATTATTATTGATTTTTTAATTATATGTGTTATTATAACAAAAGATTAGTCCATTAATCTATTAGTCCAATAAATATAGAAGTTAAGATTTGGGATTAAGGGATTCAAAGAGGAGAGGAGTCTTTAATGAAAATTGAAATTGATAAAAAAAGTGGAATTCCTTTGTATCTCCAGATAAAACACGAGATTAAAAAGTTGTTAGAAAGCGGCGATTGGAGAGTAGACGAACAATTACCTACAGAGAGAGACCTCGCTGAAAGATTGGAAGTTAGCAGGAATACGGTAAGTATGGCTTATAAAGAGTTAGTTTTGGAAAATATAATCCAATCTATCCCGGGGAAAGGCACTTTTCCTAATCCTAAAACTATCCCTTATGTTGAACCAAAGGAGAATGATAATCTGGCCAAACTAGAAGAGATTATTGAGGTTACCATTAAGGAAGCTCTGGAATTGGATTTTGAATTAGAGGAATTAAAGAGAATAGTAAACCAAAAAATAGAAGAAAAAGAAAAGTTAATAAAAAATATTAATGTTGCCTTTATTGAATGTAATTATGAGCAATTATATTTTTTTTCTAAGGGGATAGAGTTGGGAACGAGCGTATCCATAGTTCCTATTCTAATTGATGAAATTTATCAAAATCCTGAGGGATTTAAGGAAAAACTAAAAACTATAGATTTAGTAGTTACTACTTTTTTTCATTTTGAGGAAGTTAAAAGATGTCTTACTGAACAAAGACAAAAGGTTCTGCCCATTGCCTTGGACCCTTTAATGGAAACTATGGTGACCCTTGCTCGTTTATCCTCTGAAGATAAAAAAATAGGTTTAGTATGCCTCACCGCTAGGTTTGCCCAGAGAGTCTTTCAGTCGATAAAAAAAACGGGGGTAAAGCATCAAAGCTTTGAATTTTCTACTTCTCATCATCAAGATGAGTTAGAGAAATTTTTAAGGGGCTTAGATATAGTCATAGCCTCTCCCGGGAGGAAGGAAGAAGTAGAAAGACTAATTTCTCCTGGTGTTCCCCTTATCGAGTTTATTTATGTCCCGGATAAAGGCTCGTTAAATATGTTAAAATTAGCGGTTTTAGATCTTAAGAAAGAAGGGGAGAGGTAGAAAGATATGGAAAAAGAGGGGTCAAAAGAAATTTACCAGAATAATTCGGTCAAGATAACGGTGGATAAAGAATGGTGTAAGGCTTGTGGTATTTGCCTGGAATTTTGCCCTCAGAAAGTTTTAGCTGCTGATGAGGGAGGAAAACCTTATCCAGTAAACCTCAGCGCTTGCACCCGGTGTGGTCTTTGTGAACTAAGGTGTCCAGATTTTGCTATTACCGTAGAGGGGGTGGAAGGGAAAAAAGATGTCTAAGTTAAAAGGAGATATTGAATTATTACAAGGAAATGAGGCCTGTGTAAGGGGTGCACTATTAGCGGGAGTTAGGTTTTTTGCTGGTTATCCTATTACCCCTTCTTCAGAAATTGCCGAAGGGATGGCTCGTCTTTTACCCCGGCTGGGGGGAAAATTTTTACAGATGGAGGATGAAATCGCTAGTATGGCCGCGGTAATTGGGGCCTCTATAGCCGGCCTTAAATCAATAACGGCTACTTCTGGACCCGGTTTTACCTTAAAACAGGAAAATTTAGGTTTTGCTATTCTTAACGAAATTCCTTGTGTAATTGTAGATGCCCAGCGAGGGGGACCCAGCACTGGTTTACCCACGGCACCTGCTCAAGGAGATATGATGCAGGCCAGATGGGGAACCCATGGGGATCATTCTATCATTGCGTTGGCTCCTTCTACGGTAAATGAGGTACTTTTTTTAACGATTAGGGCAGTTAATTTAAGTGAAAAATACAGGACACCAGTTATTTTACTGCTTGACGAAGTTATAGCCCATATGCGAGAAAAAGTAAGATTACCTCTTCCTGAAGAGGTGGAAATAATTAATCGAAAAAAACCTACAGTTTCACCAGAGGAATATCTTCCTTTTAAACCCGAGCAAGATGGTGTCCCCCCTATGGCTAATTTTGGCGAAGGTTATCGTTACCACTTCACCGGCTTAATTCATAATCAAAAAGGATTACCTACTACTGATCCTCAGGAAATAGACTCATTAATCAGGCGGATAAACGATAAGATTCAAGCAAACATTAAAGATATTACTTTTTTAGAAAATTATTCCTTAGATGAGGCGAGGATCGCTCTGGTTGCCTACGGCTCGGTAGCGCGAGCGGCAGAAGGAGCAGTAAAATTAGCTCGAGAAAAGGGATTAAAAGTAGGACTATTAAAATTGTTAACGGTTTGGCCCTTCCCTTCAGAGGAAGTTAATCGGTTGGCTCAACAGGTGGATTTAATTGTGGTGCCAGAAATGAATTTAGGGCAGATGGTATTAGCGGTAGAAAGAGCTGTCGGTGGAAAATGTAAAGTTGTTTCTTATAGTCGAGTGGATGGTGAATTAATTACTCCTTTGGAGATATTAGAGAAGGTTGAGGAGGAGATTATTAAAAAATGAAAAGGGACATAGAGTATTATCTTAGAAGAGAAGCGTTCCCCCACATCTGGTGTGCAGGGTGTGGTAATGGTATTGTATTAGGGGCTATCCTCCGAGCGATAGATGACTTACAGTGGGATAAGAATGAAATTGCTATGATTTCCGGGATAGGTTGTTCCAGCCGGATTACCGGCTATGTAGATTTCTGTACGATGAATACCACCCATGGCCGGGCTCTACCTTTTGCCACGGGCATAAAAATGGCTAATCCTGAGATGAAAGTAATAGTAGTAATGGGGGATGGGGATTGTTCGGCAATTGGAGGGAATCATTTTATCCATGCTGCCCGCCGCAATATCGATTTAACGGCTATTATCGTAAATAATATGATTTACGGAATGACTGGCGGACAGTATTCCCCGCTTACCCCTTCGGGGAGGTTCGGGACCACTGCACCTTATGGTAATATTGACCAGTCTTTTGATTTAGTTAAATTAGCCACAGCTGCCGGGGCAAGTTACGTAGCCCGGGGGACGGTTTATCACATTAGACCATTAATTTCCTTAATAAAGAAAGCTTTCAATAAGAAAGGGTTTTCGGTGGTAGAAATAATATCCGATTGCCCGATATCTTATGGCAAAATGAATAGAATGCAGAGTGCTCCTGAGATGTTAAAGTGGATTAGAGATTCTGCTGTTTCCTCAAAAGTTTGGGAAAACCTTTCGGAAGAGGAGAAAAAAGACAAATATGTTATTGGAGAATTTTTAGATGTGGAGAAGCCAGAATATACTGAGCTATATGCTATGGTAGTAGAAAGAGCTCAAAAGTTAGAGGTTGGCAAATGATGAAAGATAGGGTGGAAATCTGTTTAAGTGGAGCAGGAGGCCAGGGGTTGATTTTAGCCGGGATAATTCTTGCTGAGGCAGCTGGAATATATGAAGGGAAAGAAGTGGTGCAGACTCAATCTTATGGGCCAGAAGCCCGAGGAGGGGCGAGTAAGTCAGAAGTGATTATCAGTAGTGAGCCAATAGCTTATCCTAAAGTTATAAAAGCGGATATTCTTTTGGCCTTGACCCAGACTGCCTGCGATAAATATATTAAAAATTTAAGCAGAGACGGTCTTTTAATTGTCGATTCCTCCCTAGTGCCAAAGATACCTGTTGTCCCTGTCCAGATATATCCTTTTCCTATTACTAAAATTGCCCAAGAAAGATTAGGCACTAAATTAGTTATTAATATTATTTCCCTAGGTATTATCGCTGGCTTAACCGGGGTAGTTTCTCGGGAAGCCCTTAAAGAGGCGGTTTATCATAGAGTTCCCTCCAGAGTAAAGGAAATAAACGACCAGGCTCTATCCTTAGGGTTTGATCTAGCTCAGGAGCTAAAATTAAGGGAAAGAATGAGTCAAATTAATACCAATAAATTGAAATAATAAAAATAATAAATAAGCAAAATTTAATTTATATAAGATAAAAGGAGTAAGAAATAAATGAAAATCTTAGTGCTAAACAGTGGTAGCTCCTCTATAAAATACCAACTATTTGAGATGGCCGATAACTCGGTATTAGCCAAAGGGTTGATAGAGAGGATTGGCATCCCTAATTCCCAGGTTAATCATTATCCCCAGGGTAAAGATCCAGTTATTACCCCCCAGCTTATCCCTAATCATAAGGTAGGGATTAGATTAATGATGGAGGCTTTACTTCACCCTGATTACGGAGTTATTCAAGATATAAAAGAGATAGCTGCTGTCGGACATAGAGTAGTTCATGGAGGAGAAAAATTTTCTGGTTCTGTCTTGCTTACGGAAGAGGTGATGGAGGTCTTGAAGGAGTGCATCGAACTTGCTCCTTTACACAACCCACCTAATATATTAGGAATTGAAGTATGTAAAGAATTGATGCCGGCTATACCCCAGGTAGGAGTATTCGATACCGCCTTTCACCAGACCATCCCTCAGTGTGCTTACCTCTATGGGATTCCTTATAAATTTTACCAAAGATATAAAATAAGAAGGTACGGATTTCACGGGACTTCTCACCAATATGTAGCCCAAAGGGCAGCAGAAATATTAAAAAGGCCTCTTGAAGAACTGAAGATAATTACCTGTCACTTAGGTAATGGTTCGAGTATTACTGCCGTTAAAAATGGGCTTTCGGTAGATACCAGTTTAGGTTTTGGGACAGTTTCTGGTGTAATTATGGGGACTCGGTGCGGAGACCTGGATCCAGCGATTATCCCCTTTCTAATGGATAAGGAAAAATTAAGCGCGAGAGAGATTAACCGGATTATTTATCAAGAAAGTGGATTTTTAGGTTTGTCGGAAGGGATTTCCAGTGATAGTAGGGATTTAGAAAAGAGCGCAAATCAAGGTGATGAGAGGGCAATAAGGACTATCTCGGTATTTATCTATAGTATTAAAAAATATTTAGGGGCTTATGCCGCAGCGATGGGAGGGATTGACGTCATTGTTTTTACTGCCGGGATCGGAGAGAATTCTGTAGAAACGAGAGCAAAGGTGTGTAGCGGATTAGAATTTTTAGGGGTAAAACTTGACCTGGAAAAAAATAAAGTTCGTGGTGAAGAAGCTATTATCAGTAAAGAAGATTCAAAGGTAAAACTAATGACCATCCCTACTAATGAAGAATTAATGATTGCTAAAGATACAGCCGAAATATTGGTTAACCAGTTCTCCGGTTAGCCAGTAGGGTCAATTTTTATTTTATTTTTTACTTAAACCGGGCACCAAAGTGATATAATAACTGAAATAACTTTTGATATAATAAAGGAGGAAAAATGTACCAAATAGTCCAGAAAGAAAAATTACACGAAATTATCTACTCTATGTGGATAGAGGCTCCTCAAGTAGCTCAATCCGTCCAACCCGGTCAATTTATTATACTAATGGTCAAAGAAAAAGGGGAGCGTATCCCCTTGACGGTAGCTGATTTTGACCGAGAAAAGGGCTTAATCCGCATTGTTTTCCAGATTGTAGGTAAGACTACCGAGGAGCTTTCTACCTTAGAAGAAGGAGATAGACTATTCTCCTTTATCGGACCCTTGGGCCGGAAGAGCGAGATTGAGCATTATGGAACGGTAGTAACTGTAGGTGGAGGTACGGGGATTGCCTGTATCCATCCTATTAGCCGAGCCCTAAAGGAAGCCGGTAATAAGGTCATCTCGATTATTGGAGCCCGCACCAAAGAACTAATTATTATGGAAGAGGAACTGAGAGAAGCCTCCTCTTACCTCTGGATTACTACTGATGATGGTAGTTATGGCCGTCAGGGCTTTGTTACTCAAGTTTTGAAAGAACTCTTAGAGCAGGATAAAACTATCAAAAAGGTCTGGTCTATCGGTCCGGCTATTATGATGAGGGTTACCTGTGAAACTACCAGGCCTTACGCGGTGGATACTCTAGTCAGTTTAAATAGTGTTATGGTAGATGGTACGGGAATGTGTGGTTCCTGCCGGGTAACCATGGGGGGGGAGACTAAATTTGTCTGCACTGACGGACCAGAATTTGATGGGCAATTAGTGGATTGGATAGAGTTTATGCACCGCCTTTCCCGTTATCAAGAGGCAGAAAAAAGATCCTGGGACCTCTATCACGAACTTAATCATCCTTGTACCTGTGGAAGGAGGACAAATTAATGGCGGAGATGATACCCGTAAAAGAAAGGACAAGAAGAGAACAGGTTCCTATGCCGGAACAAGATCCCCGACAACGTATCCATAATTTTCGGGAAGTCCCTTTAGGTTATACCCGAGAACAGGCTATCTACGAAGCCCAAAGGTGCTTACAATGTAAAAGACCCAAATGTAAGGAAGGTTGTCCAGCAGAGATTAATATCCCCCAGTTTATCCAGAAGATAGTAGAAGAAGATTTTGCCGCAGCCTATTTTGAAATTTTAAAGACCGATAATCTTCCGGCTATCACTGGGCGGGTATGTCCTCAAGAAGAACAATGTCAGAAATACTGTATCTTAGAAAAGCAAAAAAAGCCAATAGCTATTGGTCGATTAGAACGTTTTGTGGCCGATTGGGCTCGAGAGAATGATATCCATGGAGAACTTCCAGCCGTTACCCCCCAAAGGCAGAAGGTTGCTGTAGTCGGTTCTGGACCGGCGGGGCTAACTTGTGCGGCGGACCTGGCTAAGTTAGGTTATCAGGTAGACCTTTTTGAGGCCCTACACCGAGCAGGGGGAGTATTGGTCTATGGTATTCCCGAATTTCGTCTTCCTAAAACCATTGTAGAGTACGAGATTAAAGAGATTGAAAGATTAGGAGTAAAAGTAATCACTGATTTTGTGGTAGGAGCTACCCTTAGCGTGGATAGGTTAGCTCAGGACTATGATGCTATATTTCTGGCTAATGGAGCTGGTGCCCCCCACTTTATGAATATTCCGGGAGAAAATCTAAATGAGGTTTATTCTGCTAATGAATTTCTCACTCGTTCTAATTTGATGAAGGCCTATGCCTTCCCTGAATACGATACTCCGATTAAGATAGGTAAAAAAGCAGCTACCATTGGGGCTGGGAATGTGGCTATGGATTCTGCCCGTACGGCACTAAGGTTAGGAGCCGAGAAATCTTATATTGTGTATCGCCGTTCTCGTCAGGAAGTCCCAGCCCGGGAAGAGGAAGTCCATCACGCTGAAGAAGAAGGAATTATCTTTCATTTCCTTACTCTTCCCATTAAGATCTTAGGAGATGACCAGGGGAAAGTTGTGGGGATGGAGTGTCTGAAGATGGAACTGGGAGAACCGGATGAGTCAGGTCGTCGGCGACCTATCCCTATCCCCGGTTCTAACTTCTCCCTAGAGGTGGATATGGTCATTGATGCTATTGGTACCTCAGCTAATCCTATCGTCGCCCGTAGTGCTACGGGGGTGGAAACCAACCAGTGGGGTTATTTCGTGGTAGAGGAAGAGACCAAAGCCACTAGCCGGACGGGGATTTTTGCCGGAGGAGATATTATCCGCGGTTCGGCTACGGTAATCTCCGCGGTAGGAGATGGTAAGGTAGCTGCCCGGGCAATTGAGGAATTCCTATCTTCGGGAAAGAGTTTAAGAAGAAGATAGGAGACATAAATAATATAAAAAAAGGTATAGCTGATAGGTGATCTCCGGGGATAAACTTCCCTGACCATCTTATTTAAACAAGATTTTTAAAAAATATTTAGGAGGTTAGTAGTAAAATGTCTCAAGAGATGAATCCTTTTGCCTTAGTGCAGGCTCAGTTTGACCAAAATGCCGAAAGATTAGGCCTTGACCCAGCCCTGCGGGAATTTTTAAGGGAGCCGGAGAGGATTATGCAATTTACCATCCCGGTAGACCTGGATAACGGTACTACCAAGACCTTTACCGGTTTTCGCGTCCAGCATTCTACCGCCCGTGGTCCAGCCAAAGGGGGGATCCGCTTTGCCCCCGAGGAGACCCTGGATATGGTAAAACAGTTGGCCATGATGATGGCCTGGAAGTGTGCGGTAGTAGACCTCCCTTTAGGGGGAGGTAAGGGAGGGGTAATTGTCGACCCCCGCGAATTATCTGACCGGGAGGTAGAGCGACTCTGTCGGGGATGGGTAAGGAAGGTATTTGATCTGGTGGGCCCAGGAAGGGATGTCCCGGCCCCGGATGTAGCTACTAACCCCCAGAATATGCTCTGGATGATGGATGAATATGAGACCCTCGCCCGGGCTTACCGCCCTGGCTTTGTCACCGGTAAGCCGGTAGGGGTAGGGGGCTCTCAAGGGAGGACTGAAGCCACCGGTTACGGGGTAGTCTACTGTATTCGTGAGGCCTTAAAGAGAAGAGGGATTGATTTTAAAGAAGCTACCGCCTCGATCCAGGGGGCCGGTAATGTAGCCCGCTATGCCGCTGAAAAATTTACCCAGTACGGGGGTAAAGTCGTAGCGCTCTCCTGTTGGGACCCTAAGGATAAAAAGGCCTATACCTACAGTTGTCCCCAAGGGATTAACCCCCAAGATCTCCTTGCCCCGGCTACTGTAGATAAATTTGGTACCATTGACCCGGAGAAGGCCAAGTCTTTAGGCTGGCAACAAGAAGAAGGGGAGGCCTGGCTGAAAAAAGAGGTGACCGTCCTTATCCCGGCCGCCTTAGGGCAGGCCGTTACCCAGGATAACGTTCGGGAGATCAACTTTAAGACGGTGAAGCTTTATGCCGAGGCCGCTAACACCCCCACTACCTTAGAGGCCGATGAGGTGTTAAAAGAAAAAGGGGTCTATGTCCTCCCCGATTTCCTTTGTAATGCTGGAGGGGTAACTGTCTCTTATTTTGAACAGGTGCAGAATAATATGAACTATTATTGGTCTAAGGAGGAAGTTTTCGAAAAGCTTGATAGAATAATGACCAAGGCCTTCCAGGCAGTTATGGCCTTAGCCGAAGAGAAGAAATATTATCCCCGGGATGCAGCCTATCTCATTGCTATCCAGAGAGTAGCTCAAGCCGTAGAGGGGAGAGGTTGGGTAAAAACTAAAAAGAGGATATAGTATTTGGTAAGGGAGACAATGGAAGTATTTGCCTTAGTAGGAGAGAGCGGAACCGGTAAAAGTTATAAAGCTCTGGTGGTGGCACATAAATTTAATATAAACTATATCATCGATGATGGACTTTTGATCAAAAAGGACAAGGTTTTAGCCGGTCATTCTGCCAAAAAAGAAAAAAATAGAATTCAGGCTATCAGAACCGCTATTTTTGAGGAACCTTCTCACGCTTACGAAGTGAAAGAAGTTATTAAAAAAACTAAACCGGCTAGGATCCTGATTATAGGAACTTCCGTTCGAATGATTGATAAGATTATCAGGACCTTAGATTTGCCTCCACCTAAGAGGATTTTTAAGATTGAAGATATTTCCTCCCCCGAAGAAATTGAAGAGGCTAAACTTAGCCGACTAAAGGAAGGGAGACACGTTATCCCTCTCCCCGGGATTGAGGTTAAAAGGAAATTTCCGGTAAATCTATTAGAATCCTTAGAGATCTTTTATAAGCGTAGGCATGGTAAAAGAAAAATTGGAGAAAGAACGATTGTAAGACCTCCTTTTAGTTATTACGGAAAGTTGTATATCTCGGAAAATGCCCTTTTAGATATCATTATTTATATTCTTAAAGATTTTAAAGAAGTAGTTAAATTAGGAAAATCCCAGATTAATGTAGGGGAGGAAGGTATCTCGATTAGTCTTAATTTAATCCTTCTCTACGGTGAAAATATACCCGAGGTGGGAACAAAAATCCAAAAGTACTTGAAGAAAGAATTAGAATATATAACTGGTATAAACATAATTTCCATAAATATTTTGGTTTATGATCTAAAATATTAAAAACAGAATAGCTACCACAAGTAGTACATATCTAGTGTAAAGCACAAAAGGAAAAACGTAAAACCAAAGCTTAAAACTTAAAATTAAAAAGAATAGCATATATTATTTAGTGAAGAGAGAAGAAAGTATTTGATTAACTAAATTGCATGGATACGAAATTTTTTTTAAACTAGCAAAAAGGTAACAGGGCAGGTAATTGGATAACTATATGTTAAATATATGTACGCTAAATACTATCTAAATAAGTTTTGAATTTTGAATTTTAGTTTTTAGTTTTTCGCTTCGAGTTTTTAGCTTATTATGCTATACGCTATGCTTCATATTTGAGAGGTGAAGACATGTTTGATAAAAAAGAAATAGAAAAGATTAAGAAATTAAAAACCCAGTGGGAAGAAGGCACTTTAAAAAAGACCTTGGAATGTTTTCCCGAAAGAAAGGAGAAATTCGTTACGGGATCGGGAGAAGAAGTCGAGCGACTCTATACCCCTGATAATTTAGGGGAATTTGATTACGGTAAGGAGTTAAATTTTCCTGGAGAGTATCCCTATACCCGGGGAATTCAACCCACGATGTACCGAGGGCGGTTATGGACCATGCGTCAATATGCCGGCTTTGGTACCGCTGAAGAATCAAATAAGCGTTATAAGTATTTATTAAGCCAGGGACAAACGGGTTTAAGCATCGCCTTTGATTTACCTACCCAAATTGGCTATGATTCAGATCATCCGATGTCCTTGGGTGAGGTAGGAAAAGTAGGGGTAGCCATAGATTCGTTAAAGGATATGGAGATATTATTTGACGGTATCCCTTTAGATCAAGTTAGTACCTCAATGACTATAAATGCCCCGGCGGCTATACTTTTAGCGATGTATATAGTAGTGGCAGAGAAGCAAGGAGTATCCCCTGATCGCCTTAAAGGTACCATTCAGAATGATATTTTAAAAGAATATATTGCCCGAGGAACTTACATCTTTCCTCCTTCTCCCTCGATGAGGTTAATTACTAATATCTTTGAATTCTGTTCTAAAGAAATGCCCCAATGGAATACCATTAGTATAAGTGGATATCATATCCGGGAGGCAGGAGCAACCGCCATTCAAGAGGTAGCCTTTACTTTAGCTAATGGAATAGCTTATGTAGAAGCTGCCTTGAAAGCCAGCTTAGGTGTAGATGATTTCGCCCCTCGCTTATCCTTTTTCTTTAATGCCCATAATGATCTCTTAGAAGAAGTAGCAAAATTTCGGGCAGCCCGAAGGTTGTGGGCGAAGATTATGAGAGAAAGATTTAAAGCTAAAGATCAAAGGTCTTTAATGCTCAGGTTCCATACCCAAACTGCTGGCTGCACTTTAACTGCTCAACAACCAGACAATAATATTGTGCGGGTTACTCTGCAGGCTTTAGCTGCGGTATTAGGGGGAACCCAATCTTTACATACTAATTCGAAAGATGAAGCCTTAGCTCTGCCTGCGGAGGATTCAGTAAGAATTGCCCTTCGAACTCAACAAATAATTGCCTATGAGAGTGGGGTAACGGAAACCATAGATCCTTTAGCCGGTTCTTATTATATCGAGTCCTTAACTAAGAAGATTGAGGAGAGGGCTTTAGCCTATATCGAAAAGATTGATAAATTAGGGGGAGCGCCTCAGGCAATAGAAAAAGGGTTTATGCAGCAGGAAATTCAGAATAGTGCCTATCAATATCAGAAAGAGATTGAAGAGGGTAAACGAATAGTGGTAGGGGTTAATAAATTTCAGATTGAAGAAGAACCACCCCGAGGTTTACTAAAAGTAGACCCGGAAGTGGAACGTCGGCAGTTAGAAAAACTAAAAGAGTTAAAGGAAACGCGAGACACTCGGCAAGTGCAAGTAAGTTTAGAGGCGCTCGGTAAGGCAGCAAAGACTGAGGCAAACTTGATGCCTTATATCTTGAATTGCGTAAAATCTTATGCTACCTTAGGAGAAATTTGCAATGTACTGAGAAAGGAATTCGGCGAATATAAAGAAGCAGTGAAACTTTGAAAGGTGGTAGAGTGAGCTATGGCGGAAAAAATGAAAGAAAAGAAGATTAGAGTATTAATAGCAAAGCCTGGTCTTGATGGTCATGACCGAGGGGCAAAGGTGGTAGCTCGGGCGCTAAGAGATGCCGGGATGGAAGTGATTTATACCGGTTTGCGCCAGACTCCCGAGCAGATTGTAGAAACCGCTCTTCAGGAAGATGTAGAGGTGATAGGGCTCAGTATTTTATCCGGAGCTCATACCCATCTTTTCCCCGAAATAATGCGACTTTTAAAGGAAAACGGGGCAGAGGATATCCTGGTAATTGGAGGAGGAGTGATTCCCGAAGAGGATATCCCTGAACTTAAAAAGATAGGGATAGCCGAAGTCTTTACGCCGGGCACTGATACCCGGGAGATAGTCAATTTTATTAAGGAAAAAGT
>DFYM01000003.1:13232-45508 GCA_002383355.1 Candidatus Immundihabitans aquiphilus
GCGACCGAAGCAATCTCCAGAAATAAACCTATTTTATTAACCGGGCACTACCATAATAAAAAGGTGCATCTAATGGAAATAGTGGAAAAGATAATTGAGGGTGATCGTCGGGCAGCGGCTAAACTAATTACTTTAGCCGAAAATAATTTTAGCCAGGCCAAAGGTTTTTTAAAAGAGCTTTACCCTTATACCGGAAAGGCTTTAATAATTGGGATAACCGGTCCATCGGGGGTAGGTAAAAGTACTATTACGGATAAATTAACTAAGAGTTTACGGAAAGAAGGGAAAACTGTAGGTATTATAGCTATAGATCCTACCAGCCCGTTTACCGGCGGGGCGTTATTGGGGGATAGAATTAGGATGCAAGATTTGAGCACTGATCCTGGTGTATTTATTAGAAGTATGGGGAGCCGTGGATATTTGGGGGGGCTCTCGCCGGCAACTCATTCGACCATTAAAATTTTAGAGGCCCTGGGTAAGGAAATAATATTCATTGAGACTGTAGGTGTAGGTCAGGCGGAAATAGATATAGTGAAAGTAGCAGATACGGTGATACTGGTAACTATGCCCGGCATGGGCGATGAGGTTCAAATTATCAAGGCCGGTATAATGGAAATTGGAGATATCTTTGTAGTGAATAAGGCAGATAAAGAGGGTAGTGAGCGATTGATTACCGAGATAGAGATGATGTTGGCTTTAAAACAAGATACTAAATGGCGGCCCCCGGTATTAAAAACTATCGCTACCAGTAATTTTGGGATTTCGGAACTGGAGCGAGAGATTAATCACCACTTAAAATATTTAAAAGAAAGTGGAGAGTTAGGAAAGAGACGCCGAGAAAGGACCAAAAAGGAAATCCTTGATCTTATCCAGGAGAAGTGGAAAGAAAGGTGGGCTAACTATCTTACTGATGGATTTTTAGATAAGATAGTAACTAAAGTAGTGGAACGCCGGGAAGACCCCTATACCGTAGTAGATAAATTATCGGAGAAGTTAGACCATTTTTATTCTACAGGAGGTGGAGAAAGTGCTGAAAAAGATAGATCATATCGGGATTGCGGTGGAGAGTCTGGAAAAGGCTAAATATCTTTTTGAAGATATATTAGGCTTAAAAATTGTGGGAGAAGAGGTTATTGAAGAACAAAAGGTTAAAGTTGCCTTTATTCCTTTGGGAGATAGTGAGTTAGAATTGTTAGAATCTACTTCTCCTACCGGACCTATTGCTAAGTTTATTGAAAAGAAGGGGGAAGGGATTCAGCATTTAGCCTTTAGAGTAGAGAATCTGGAAAATATTTTAAAAGAGTTAAAAGGAAAAGGAATTAGATTGATTGACGAGAAACCTCGATATGGAGCTGGTGGAGCTAAGATAGCGTTTTTACACCCCCAGAGCACCCAAGGAGTTCTTATAGAATTATGTGAAAGGGGTTAAGTAGAAGAAGATAGAAATTGATAACCTGATTGGCAGTATATGGATGGGTATCTTGGTAAGAGAATGAATGGAGAATCGTAAAAATAGTAGAGAAAGGCGGTAAGATATTTAAATGGAATTTTCCATCGACGATCTAATGAAGACTCTAAGAGAGAAAGAAGAAAAAGTGAAAGCGGGTGGTGGAGAGAAGAGGGTAAAAGATCAACACGAAAAAGGTAAATTGACTGCCCGCGAGAGAGTTGCCCTTCTTTTAGATAAAGATAGTTTTGTGGAACTTGACCTTTTTGTGGAACATCGGTGTACTAATTTTGGGATGGATAAGGTAGAGGCACCGGGAGAGGGGGTAGTAACTGGTTATGGAACCATTGATGGGCGCTTGGTCTATGTTTTTGCTCAGGATTTTACCGTAATGGGTGGTTCTTTAGGAGAAATGCACGCTAAAAAGATATGTAAAGTAATGGATATGGCGATGACTATGGGAGCCCCTTGTATTGGAATAAACGATTCGGGAGGGGCTCGGATCCAAGAGGGAGTAGATTCTTTAAGTGGTTATGGTCAGATATTTTATCGTAATACTATCGCCTCCGGGGTTATCCCCCAGATATCAGTAATTGTTGGCCCAGCAGCGGGTGGGGCAGTTTATTCCCCTGCCATTATGGATTTTGTCTTTATGGTGAAGAATATAGGGATAATGCATATTACTGGGCCAGAAGTAATTAAAGCAGTTACCGGGGAAGTGGTAACTCCCGAACAATTGGGAGGGGCTATGACTCACAACCGAAAGAGCGGGGTAGCTCATTTTGCGGCGGAAAATGAAGAGGAAGTTTATCAGCTGGTGAGGAAATTGCTCAGCTACTTACCCTCTAATAATATGGAAAATCCTCCCCTGGTAGAGTGCAAGGATGACCCTAACCGGAAAGAAGAGGCTCTTTTACAAATCGTACCTGTTGACCCTAACAAACCTTATGATATGAAAGACATTATAAGATACCTCGTAGATGAAGGTGATTTTTTCGAGGTTCACCAATATTTTGCTCCTAATATTATTGTGGGGTTTGCCCGTTTGAATGGCCAATCCCTGGGTATTATTGCCAATCAACCCAAAATCTTGGCCGGTTGTTTAGATATTGATGCCTCCGATAAGGCTGCTCGTTTTATCCGGTTTTGTGATGCCTTTAATATCCCTATTTTAACCCTGGTGGATGTTCCGGGATTTTTGCCGGGGACTGCCCAGGAATACGGGGGGATTATTCGCCATGGAGCAAAACTATTATATGCCTATTCGGAAGCGACCGTCCCCAAAGTTACCTTAATTGTGCGTAAGTCCTATGGAGGGGCTTATTTAGCAATGTGTAGTAGAGATTTGAGAGCGGATCAGGTAATTGCCTGGCCTACAGCAGAGATTGCCGTAATGGGTCCTGAAGGAGCAGCCAATATTATCTTTCGAAAAGAGATTGCCCAGGCAGAGGATCCAGAAAAAGTTCGTCAAGAAAAGATTGAAGAATTTAAGCAAAAGTTTTCTAATCCTTACGAAGCGGCTAAGCGAGGTTATGTAGATATGGTAATTGATCCTCGAGAAAGTCGACCCTGCCTCATCACTACTCTGGAGATGCTTTCTACCAAGAGAGAAAGTAGACCGGCGAAGAAACATGGGAATTTTCCTGTATAAATTAGTACAAATTAGTGAATAGTCGTTAGTGTTTAGTATATAGCTATGGCAACCATAGTAGGAAGTAGGTTAATCTCTAAAATGTAGGGGTTGGATTTAGGCGATCTGGTGAATAGAGTTTCCCCGTTAGTTACCCAGTTTACCAGTTCACCGGTTAATTCTAATCGTTAATTTCCAATACTGGTTCCCAGTCAGAGGTAGAGAGTTAATTAGTAAATTAGTAGAAGATCTCAGAATAATTTTAATTCTTAAACTACTAACTGGCTAACGACTATTAAAGAAGGAGGAAAGAATAAATATGTTTGAAGGAATAGGCGGAGCTATTCTGTTGTCTCTCCTAGATCTGGTGGTAGTATTTCTAGTTCTAGGTGGTTTAGCTGTGGTTCTGGTAGTTTTAAAAAAGATAATCGGGGCTAAAGAAGAAAAAGGGTCCGGAGCTAAGGAAATGAAGGTTACACCTCCCCCGATAAATCGTCCACCAGTGATCGAGAAGGAGGAGGATAAAGGTGAATTACTGGCTGTAATTACGGCGGCGGTGGCTTCCCATGAGGAAAAACCAGTAGGGAAATTCAAGGTAGTCAGCCTAAAAAGATATGAATCATCGGCCTTAAATCCCTGGATTGTCTCGGGAAGACAAGAATTAATGTTAGGAAAGAATATTAAATATTAAGTAGGAAAAAAGAGGAGTATCACAAGAAATGAAAAAATATAAAATTAAAGTTGACGGAAGAGTATATGAAGTAGAGGTAGAAGAAATAAGTGAAAATAAAGTATCAATATCAAGCGGTAAGTTTACTACCTCTCCGCCAGTAGTTGCTAAAACAGCTGAAGAGGTAGCCAAACCAGAACCTCCCCGATCGGCTAAAAGTCCGGTACCTGCTAAGGAGCCAGCAGCAGCGGTTACAGGAGAAGAAGTGGTAGCCCCTATGCCAGGTAAAATTCTTCAATTAAGGGTAAGCGAGGGGAATACGGTAAAAGAGGGGGACACTTTGTTAATTTTAGAGGCGATGAAGATGGAAAATGAAATTGTAGCTGGTGCCTCTGGTCAGGTGAAAAAGATTAACGTAGCAGTAAATGATATGGTAGATACGAACGATGTCTTGCTGGTGATAGGTTAGAATAGAAAGGAGAATTTAAATGAATTTTTTAACCTCAGTCCTTTCTTTGTTTACTCTTTCTGGCTTTTCTGCCCTTACTACGGGGAATATGATAATGCTATTGGTAGGAGGGGTATTATTATATCTGGCTATAGTCAAGAAATTTGAGCCTTTACTGCTGCTGCCCATTGGCTTTGGGGCGATATTAGTGAATCTACCCTTAGGGGGATTAATGGAGGAAGGGGGTCTTTTATACTATATCTCCTTCGGAATAAATCATGAAATATTCCCCTGTCTGATCTTTATGGGCATTGGAGCGATGACTGATTTTGGTCCTTTACTGGCTAACCCCATAACCCTCCTTTTAGGGGCAGCAGCTCAATTAGGGGTTTTTGTTGCCCTACTCGGGGCAAAAATTTTGGGCTTTACTATTCGAGAAGCGGCCTCCATCGCAATTATTGGAGGGGCGGATGGGCCCACCGCCATTTATCTTACCGTCAAATTAGCTCCTCAATTATTAGGGGCAGTAGCGGTAGCTGCCTATTCTTATATGTCCCTCGTCCCTTTAATTCAGCCTCCCATTATGAAATTACTGACTACGCCAGAAGAGAGAAAGATAGTGATGAAACAACTTAGACCAGTATCGCGCACCGAAAGGATACTCTTCCCTATTATTTCAACCGTTTTAATTGGTCTTTTGTTACCCAGTTCGGTACCGATTATTGGTATGTTAATGTTAGGGAATTTATTTAGAGAAAGTTTAGTAGTAGATAGATTATCCAATACAGCGCAAAATGAATTAATTAATATGGTTACTATATTTTTGGCTACCTGCGTAGGAGCAACTATGCAAGCCCAGTATTTTTTAACCTTTCAGACTATTGAGATAATAATTTTAGGATTAATTGCCTTTGCCTTTAGTACTGCCGGTGGGGTCTTATTTGGAAAATTATTAAATAAAATTACGGGGGGAAAAATCAATCCTCTGATTGGAGCAGCCGGGGTATCGGCGGTACCGATGGCGGCCAGAGTAGCCCAAAGAGTGGGTCAGGAAGCGAATCCTCGAAACTTTTTATTGATGCATGCGATGGGACCGAATGTAGCGGGGGTAATAGGAACTGCGGTGGCGGCAGGAGTGATGTTGGCTTTATTACAATAAAATTTATTATGCCTCCCCTCGGAAATAAAAAGGTAGACTTACCTCAAAAAAAATTTGACAATAAATTTCTTATTCTATATAATACTTCAAAACTAAATATAACATTATGCTTTATAAGCAGAAGTGTACCTAGGGTTCCGTCACTTTTAAGTAGAGTCTGGACCAAGCGGTACAAGCACAGTACAACTGTACCCTATACAATTTAAGTTGTCTGTTTTAATGCTACACTTTTAGGATAGAAGCCTGAGAGATAGGTTCTGTAGAAGAAGAATTTGTTTCTCGGGCTTTTATATTTGGAATACACGTTTATAAAAATTAATTCAGNNTAAAAATTAATCCAGAATAATCCAGAACGAATAAAATACGAAAAAAGAAGATGACCAAAAAAAAAAACAGAAAGGAGATGTTTATTAATGGAAAAAGAAGTTGGCATAATGGAAGCAGCAAACAACTTATTAGAAAAGGCCTTAGCAAGAATGAATCTGGAAGAGAATATTAAAAGGCAATTGCGTAAAGCAGAGAAGGTATTAACCGTATCTATCCCGGTGAAAATGGACAATGGAGAAGTTAAAGTTTTTACTGGATTTAGAGTACAGTACAATACCGCCAGAGGTCCAGCTAAGGGAGGGGTAAGATATCATCCTCAAGTTACTTTTGATGAAGTAAAGGCTTTGGCTGCCTTAATGACCTGGAAATGCGCGGTAGTAGGTTTACCCTATGGCGGAGCTAAAGGAGGAATTATATGCAATCCCAAAGAGTTATCGGAAGGAGAATTAGAAAGACTTTCCCGAAGATATATTTATGAAATATCCCCCCTTATTGGTCCCTATAAAGATATTCCTGCTCCGGATGTTTACACTAATTCCCAGATAATGGGATGGTATATTGACACCTATAACATGCTAACTGGAGAAGCTTCTTTCCCTTGTATCACGGGAAAACCAATTGATTTATGGGGTTCTGAAGGAAGGACTGAAGCAACTGCTAATGGTGTGGTGCAAACTATTATTCTTTCTCTGGATTACTTAAATATTCTTCCTGAGAAAGCTACGGTAGTTATTCAGGGGTTCGGTAATGCAGGCTCTTATGTGGCTAAGTTTCTTCATGAGAGAGGCTTAAGCGTTATTGGGGTAAGCGATTCTAAAGGAGGCGTATTTAATGCCAAGGGGCTTGATCCAGTTGCTCTTTACCATCATAAACAGGAGGCAGGAACGGTTAGTGATTTTAGTAGAAATGGCACTGAACCAATTTCTAACGGAGACTTACTCCAATTAGAATGCGATGTTTTAGTGCCCGCAGCACTCGAAGAAGCGATAAACAAAGATAATGCTTCAAATATCAAGGCGAAGATTATTGCTGAGGCAGCAAATGGACCAACTACTCCGGAAGCCGATGAGATATTGAGTAAAAATGGCGTATTTATTATTCCTGATATCTTAGCTAATGCCGGAGGGGTAATTGTATCCTACTTTGAATGGGTTCAGAATTTGAATGGCTACTTCTGGAGTGAAGAGAAAGTAAATTTAAGATTAAAAGATAGGATGCAAAAGGCTTTTCGTGAGGTTCTAACTATTGCCCAAAAAGAAGAAATTGATAACCGTACTGCTGCTTATATCTGTGCAGTGGGTAAAGTTGCTCAGGCAATGAAGTACAGAGGTATCTGGCCTTAGGCTATTGAGGTTTACTATAGATGAAAGTAGGAGTTTTAGCTTTACAGGGTGCCTTTCGGGAACATTTAGAGATGCTTAAGCAATGTGGACAGGAAGGGATAGTGGTAAAAACAAAAGCGGAATTGAAACAGATAAGTGGTTTGATAATACCCGGTGGAGAAAGCACCGCTATTGGCAAACTAATGAATAGTAGTCAATTAGATGAAGCAATTATCCATCTATATAATCATACTAATATCCCTATCTTTGGAACCTGTGCCGGCATGATTTTACTGGCAAAGAAAATCAAAGGACAAGAACAATCTACTTTAGGACTAATGGATATTACAGTCCAGAGAAACGCCTTTGGTAGGCAAATTGAAAGTTTTGAGGCAGACCTGGATATCACGGGAATTACCCCACCTTCTTTTAAAGGTATTTTTATTAGGGCTCCCTATATAACGGAAGCAGGGGAAGGTGTCCAAAAGTTGGCTTATTTTAATCAAAATATTGTATTGGCTCGAGAGGGGAATATTCTGGTTTCCTCCTTTCATCCCGAATTAGGAAGTGATTTAAGAATTCACCAATATTTTTTAAGGATGAAGAAATAAAAATTGATGATTGGCTATTTTATTTAACCGGACATTAGTTAAAGGAGAGGAGAAATTTCAAGATGGGTAGTGTAAAGGACTTAGTAGTTCTAAAAGCCCCTAGCAAAGAAGAGCCGGGACGGGGGAGATTTATCTTTTCCGATCGTTACTCTGTTTTTGATTGGGGTGAGATGCCCGACCATATTGACCAAAAGGGAGCGGCATTATGTATTTCGGCGGCCTATTTTTTTGAAAAATTGGAAAAAGCGGGTCTCGGGACTCACTATTTAGGTATAGTGGAAGAGGAAGAGGTAAAATCTCTTTCGGAGGCTACTCAACCGGTTAATATTTTAGAAACCAAACTTTATAGAGTATTGGAGCCACGACTGACCGAAAAAAACACTTATGACTATAGTATTTATAAGGAGGAAGAGGGAAATTACTTAATTCCTCTAGAAATAATCTATCGAAATACTCTCTCTCGAGGCTCGAGTGTATTTGAGCGTTTAAAAAAAGGAAAATTAACTCTGGAGGAATTAAGTCTGGATAGAATTCCCGAGGAGGGGACTGATTTACAAAGACCTTTTCTGGATGTTTCTACCAAACTGGAGGCCTCTGACCGTTACCTTAGCTGGCAAGAGGCGCAAGAGATTTCCCAGCTACCAGAGAGGAAAATGGCGGAGATAAAGGCGCTAACTTTAAGAGTTAATCAGATGATCAGTAAAGAAGTCCAAAAAATTGGTCTTAAAAATGAAGATGGTAAATTGGAATTTGCCCTTGATGAAAAGCAGAATATTGTTTTAGTTGATGTAATTGGCACCCTGGATGAATGCCGCTTTACCTATCAAGGAATACCGGTTAGTAAAGAAATTGCCCGTATTTATTACCGCAAAAGTGATTGGTATCGGGAGATCGGGAAGGCCAAAGAAAAGGAACGTGCTCACTGGAAAGAATTAGTGCAACAAGGGCCGCCACCCTTACCCCCCAGACTAAAACTATTAGTATCCTGGGTTTATCTGGCCTTTGCCAATGAGTTAGCCGGGAAGGAATGGTTTGGAGGTATTCCACCTCTTACTGAGGTATTACAAGAAATTTATAATTTTATTAAATAAATTTAAGGGTTTACTAATAATAAATGATACTAATAAATGGCTTCCTAACTAATACAGGAATTGTGGTAATCAAGGGATAGAAATTAATTAAGGAGTTATTGGGTATGTGGTTAGTGAAAATTAAGGTTAGATTAAAAAAGGGTGTTCTTGATGCTCAGGGTAAAACAACCCAGCAAGCTCTACTTGCTTTGGGGTTTCACCAGGTAAAGGAAGGCCGAATTGGTAAATTAATAGAGCTTAAGCTTGATGGTGGATCCCGAGAGGAGGTAGAAAAAGAAGTCAGGGATATGAGTCAGAAGCTACTGGCCAATCCGGTTATTGAAGATTTTGATTATGAAATTGAGGCAAGAGAGGAATAGAATAGAGGTAATAAAATAATGAAGTTTGGGGTAGTCCAGTTTCCTGGTTCAAATTGCGATTATGATTGTTATTATGCCATCAAAAATATTTTGAAGGCACCAGTAGAGATGATCTGGCATAAAGAAAAAGAACATAATCTAAAGGGGTATGACTGTATCGTTCTTCCGGGGGGATTTAGCTATGGTGATTATTTGAGAGTGGGGGCTATTGCCCGTTATTCCCCTATTATGACTGCGGTTATAGATTTTGCGCTAAAAGGCGGCTTGGTACTGGGTATTTGTAATGGCTTTCAGGTGCTAACTGAGGCAAAACTGTTACCTGGGGCCTTAATCAGGAATGAGTGCCTACATTTTATCTGCCGCCAGCAAACTATCAGAGTGGAAAATATAGATACCCCTTTTACTAAACTATATCAGAAAGGGCAGGTATTAAAGATACCTATTGCTCATGGAGAAGGTTGTTATTATGCGGATGAAGAGACCATTTCGGAATTAGAAAACCACCACCAGATTTTATTTCGTTACTGTGATGCCCGCGGAGAGATTACCCGGGAGGCTAACCCTAATGGTTCCCTCTCCAATATTGCTGGGATATGTAATAGAGAAAGAAATATAGTTGGTTTAATGCCCCATCCTGAAAGGGCCATGGAAGAATGTTTGGCTTCCCTCGATGGTCGTTTATTGTTTGAATCAATAGTTATTCAGCTAAAGCAAAGGCAAAGGAGAAAGTTTTGCCCTGAGACCTAAGAAAGACCTAAGGAAGGATAAATAAGGGAGTAAGAGCAGGTAATATTCGCTTATGGAAAAATTTAAAGAAAAGAAATTCTGGCAAAAGTGGAACTTAACCTCTCCAGAATATCAGTTAATCTGCCAGGCTCTAAATCGCGAACCTAATGAACTAGAATTAGGCATCTTTTCCGTTCTGTGGAGTGAGCATTGCAGTTATAAAAATAGTCGTTCTTTATTAAAGAGGTTACCTACTGAAGCCTCTTGGGTGGTGCAAGGACCAGGAGAGAATGCGGGTATCATTGATATTGGGGAAGAAGAATTGGTAGTGATGAAGATAGAAAGTCATAATCATCCCTCCGCGGTGGAGCCCTTCCAAGGGGCAGCTACCGGCGTAGGTGGCATTCTAAGAGATATTTTTACTATGGGGGCTCGACCTATTGCCCTTCTTGATTCACTTCGTTTTGGCAATTTTCAAGAAAATCTCACCCAGTACCTCTATTCAGGGGTGGTAGGAGGTATTTCTTTTTATGGGAATTGCATAGGGGTGCCTACGGTGGCTGGTGAAACTGTTTTTTCCGATAGTTATCAGGGTAATATCTTAGTAAATGTAATGGCGGTAGGTTTAGTAAAAAAGGGAGAGATTGTGCGGGCGGTGGCAAAAGGAGTCGGTAATTCAGTTATTTTGATTGGGGCTAAGACAGGTCGGGACGGAATTGGTGGTGCTGCCTTTGCTTCCGTGCAATTGAGTGAGCAATCGGATGAAGATCGTCCTGCGGTTCAAATAGGTGATCCTTTTACCGGTAAGTTATTACTGGAGGCTTGTCTGGAGTTGGCGCAATTTGAGGAAGTAGTTGGCCTACAGGACTGTGGCGCAGCTGGTTTAGCCAGTTCTTTAAGTGAAATGGCCGCCCGGGGGGAGAGTGGAATAGAGGTAGAGGTATCAAGGGTTCCCCAAAGAGAAATGGGGATGAGTCCTTTTGAAATTATATTATCTGAATCCCAGGAGAGAATGGTGGTAGTAGTAGAAAAAGGGAAAGAGGACAGGGTTTTAAACACTTTAAAGAGATGGGATTTAGATTCGGCTATTATCGGGAAAGTTACCGAGGAACAAAGTTTCACCATTAAAGATCGAGGACACCAGGTAGCAAGTATACCTCTTCCTTCTCTGGTGGGAGGAACACCGGTTATTAAAAGAGAGGCTAAAAGACCAGAAGGGATGGAAAAAGTTAATCATCTTGATTTAAAAGAGATTGAGGAATTTGAGGATTATAATCAAATCTTACTTAATTTACTTACCTCGCCTAACTTATCCAGCAAAGAAGAGATATACCAGCAGTATGATTATCTGGTGCAGACCAATACCCTAATTCCACCGGGAGATGATGCGGCAATTTTGAGAATTAAAGGAAGTAAAAAAGCTCTGGCTTTAACTACCGAAGGTAATGGTAGATATTGTTTTCTTGATCCCCGGCAAGGAGCACGGATTGCCGTAGCAGAGGCTGCCAGGAATTTATCCTGTAAGGGGGCTAAACCTAAAGCAGTAACGGATTGTCTTAATTTCGGAGCACCAGAAAATAGGGCTAGTTACTGGCAACTGGAGCAGGCCATAGAGGGTTTATCGGAAGCCTGCCGATTTTTTGAGACGCCAGTTATCAGTGGTAATGTCAGTTTATACAATGAGAAGGAAGGTAAATCCATTGATCCCACACCAGTGGTGGGGATGGTGGGTGTGGTCGGTGATTATAGACAGGTTTGTAGCTTAGCTTTTAAAAAAGAAAATGACCTCATCTTTCTTCTGGGTGAAAGCGAAGAGGAGTTAGGAGGGAGTGAATATCTGGAAGTAATCCATAAATTAAAGTGCGGGGTTCCTCCTGTTCTTGATTTTGAAAAAGAAAAAAAAATTCAAAATTTTTGTCGAGTGATGATAGAAGGAGGATTTTTAGCTTCGGCGCACGATTGTTCTTTAGGAGGCCTAGCCCTAACTCTGGCTGAATCATGCTTGGCTAATGGTTTAGGGGCGGAGGTAGAATTAAAATCGGATCTTCGTTCTGATTGCTGCTTGTTTGGAGAAACCCAATCCCGTATCGTGGTTAGTATTTCACCTACCTATTATGAAAAGTTTAGGGAAGCTGCCCTAGGCGAGGGCATACCATTCCAGTATGTTGGAATAGTAAAAGGTAATCGTTTGAAGATTAATCAGTGGATCAATTTAGCAGTTAGCCAGTTGGAAAAATCCTGGCGTAGTTAATCTTCCCGGTCGAGGAGTCTTTTGCTTGTTGACCCGAACTTTACTTTTCGATTTTTTTTACTTCTAATTATATTATAAATGTGCTAAAATGTTTCAAGCTTATTAGAAATTTGTTCTATATTATTTATTTAACCATGACCACCTTCTTAGAAGGTGGTCATGGTTAAATAAAATGGTTTTACCATAAAGATTAAGATGTGCTGACTGAAATAATCTTTCCTTAAGCCCTGATATAGATCTATAGAAAAGAACAGAGAAAAATAGCTCTTAAAAGGTTAAGCCTCTTATAGAGGCTTCTTAAAGCCACCCGCTATGCGGGTGCGATATTTACTAGTATTAGAGAAATATTAGAGAAGAGAAAAAAAGGAAACATTTATGGCCAGGTCTAAAAAGGCTTACTCGATTTATATTTTTTTAATTGTAGTAGCTTTAACAGCTGCCGGAATTATTCTCTATCAGCGCTCTAAACTGGAAAGTAATTTTACTCAGGTAGAGTTGGTGATGAGCCTGAATGAATTAAGGGCCTTAGCTTATCAGGAAGGCATTGAGGAGATTGAGCTCCTCAATAAAATAAAAAGTGTGGGGATTAATTCTTTAGCTATTCATGAAGATACTTTAGAGAGTCTAAGCCTGGCGGGAAGGATTATTTATTTTTCGGATAAAGAACTGACTAAATTATTTTTTTTCTTAAACTCAATTGATTTCTTTAGCCGTTTTTCTCCCCAACCAGGAGAAATTTTTATTTTAGTTAAGGAAGAAGATGATTATCTACGTATAAAGGAAAATTTAGAAAGGCAATGGGGGAGAGATAAAGTAATAGGCCTTGATCTTCTACCTTATAAAGGCTTAAAAGTCAAGGGGAGTGAGGAAAAACTTTCTACTTTAGGGCTAGGTTTTTCCGAGAAAGATATTGAATTAGCGAAAGATATGGGCTTTCAGGTTATTTTGCGCCCTGGCAATCTAATCAAGATAAATAAAGAAAATATAGATTTCAAGTTTAAAGAAATAGGTAAAGCTGGGGATATTTCAGGAATAATTTTCGAGGGGGAAGCAGTTTTAGGCTATCCGTTAAAAGAAAATTTAATTTATACCGCCGAACTCTTAAAAAAGGGAGGATATCCCTTCGGGGTGATAGAATTTGCCGGACAAAAAGGGATAGAAGTCATAGCTAAGGAAGCGAGCGAATTAGCCGTCCGGGTTCATAGTATCACTAAAGAGGAAATGGATATTATTCCGGAACAAAAGGCGATAGATAGATGGATAAGAGCCGCTAAAGAGAGGAATGTCCGAATCTTTTATCTTAAGCCTTTTACTAAGAATTTTCCTGACCTACTCGAGGCAAATCTGACTTATTTAGAAAAAATCGGTAAAGATTTGCAGGCAGCTGGTTTTACTACCGGAAGAGCCAGTCGTTTCCCTGCTTATTCTCCTCAACCTACCGTTCTTATTTTCTTATTAATTTTGGGGGTTATGGCGGGTGGTATAACCCTTTTAAAAAAGATTTTTAACTTAAAAAACCCCCACGAATATGTACTTTGGTCTTTAGGGATCTTGCTTTCCCTCTTTTTTCTCTTTTTTCAGCAAGAAATATTATTAATAAAATTAATGGCCTTGGGGGCAGCTTTAATCTTTCCTACTCTGGCTATTCTGGCTAACGAAAATTATTTTTTAAGTGGTGATGGCGCGATGGAAAAAGCAGTTAATACTTCTCCCGGTAATTCCACTTCTAGTCTGCTGATAATAATAAAGGAAGCTTTAAAGGGGTTTCTAGGGATAATTCTTATCACCTTTATGGGTGCCTTATTTATAGCTGCCTTATTGAGCAATAATAAATTTATGTTAGGTCTGGAGCAATTTAGCGGTATAAAGCTCTCCTATTTTCTCCCTCTTTTTTTAGTTCTGGTAGTAATATGGCTAAAGGTAAATAAAGGAAAATTTAAAATTGTAGAAAATATTCGAAAGCCTCTTTTGATTGAGCATTTAATTATAATGGTTTTTTTTGCGGTATTTTTAGTAGTTTATATTTCTCGTTCTGGAAATTTCTCCTTTATCCCGGTTTTAGGTATCGAGGAGAAGGTAAGGCTCTTTTTAGAAAAGACCTTAGTTGCCCGACCACGGAATAAAGAATTTTTAATTGGTTACCCTGCTTTATTTTTGGCTATGAGTATGAATTTTTTAAGAGTAAAGGAATTTAAAATCCTGATCATCCTTATCGGAACGGTTGGTCCTGTTACTTTGATTAATACCTTTTGTCATATTCATACCCCCTTTTTATTTTCCTTACTCCGCACTTTTAATGGCGTATGGTTAGGGATGTTATTAGGGATAGTAGTAATTACTGTTTTTTATTATCTGGTAAAAATATTCAGGAAAAAATATGGTTATGAGCAAACCTGAAACCATAGTAAAGATAATGATTTCTGGTTATTATGGTTTTAATAATACCGGTGATGAATCTATCCTTCAATCGATGGTTAGGGCTTTTAAAGAAAAGCTACCCCGCATAAAGATAGTAGTCCTTTCCCATAATCCCCGCCAAACTGCTCAAAATTATGCAGTAGAAGCGATAAGTCGACTAAATTTGCTGGATATTTTAAGCAGTTTACGAGGTGCTGACCTTTTTATTAGCGGCGGGGGCGGATTACTACAGGACTCCAGTGGAAAAGGTTGGAGCGTTTGGTATTATCTGGGCTTAATCGGGGCAGCAGTGATATTTAGAGTGCCGGTGATAGTTTATGCCCAGGGTATCGGACCGATCAATAGAAAATTTAATCAACTATTAGTCAAGTGGATTTTAAACCAAGCTAAGATAATTACCGTAAGAGATAAGACTTCCCAAGAATTATTAAAAAGGTGGGGGGTTAATAGACCACCAATATATCTGACTGCTGACCCTTGTTTTTTGCTGAAGAAAAAAAATATTGACCAGGTAATCAAGGATCTCCCGGATATTCAAAGGTTACTGTGCTCTCATAATTCTCCTTTGGTGGGAATTTCTCTCCGAGGATATCAAAACCAGCGGCCAGATTTTAGGCAGGTGCTCGCCCAATTGGCTGATGAGCTAATAGAAAATTATGAAGCGAAAATTATTTTTTTGCCTTTTAAATTTAATGAGGATCTGAGTATCAGTGAAGAAGTATTACTTTTGATGAAAAATAAAAATCAGGCAGAAATACTGAGGAGGGGGCTGGAAGCTGAAGAATTAATTTCTTTTATCTCCCAATTATCTTTAGTAGTAGGTATGCGACTTCATTCTATTATGTTTTCCACTATCGCCTGCACCCCTTTTATCGCCCTTAGTTATGATCCTAAGGTGAAAAATTTTGTAGAAGATTTAGCTTTAACTGAATTGTTGCTAGAACTTGAGGATATTTCTTTAAAAAAATTAAGAAAAAAGGTAGAATATGTAGAAAAGAATAGAGGAAGAATAAAGGGAATATTGTCGGAAAGAGTCCAGAATTTAGAAGAAAAAGCCCGAAAGAATAATGCTCTGGTCTTTGATTTTTTAAAGCTCAACCATTAACATTAACTAGTGCCCGGTTAAATAAAATAGGTTATATTTCTGGAGATTGCTTCGCTAATGCTCGCAATCTCATGACTATCCTAACTTAGTTAACGGAACACTAGCTCTAAATGAGGTTTATTTTTAAGATGATCAGGATGTTTCACGTACAGGTAACTTATCCTAATAGAGTAGCCGCCCTTCAGGATATTAATCTCCATATTAGAAAAGGTGAATTTGTCTTTTTGGTAGGCCCTACCGGTGCCGGAAAAAGCACTCTCTTAAAGTTAGTTTACCGGGGGATTGTGCCGACCAAAGGTCAAGTAATTGTAGATGGGGTAAATGTAGCTCGGCTTAAACCCCGATACGTCCCCTATTTAAGGCGAAATATCGGGATAGTTTTTCAAGATTTTAAATTATTATATGATAGGACCGTATACGAGAATATTTCTTTTGGTTTGAAAGCTATAGGGGCAACTAATTCAGAAATAAGACAACAAGTGAAAAAAGTACTTAATTTAGTGGGTTTAGAGCATAAGAAGAAAACTACCCCTCATTTACTTTCCGGGGGGGAACAACAAAAGTTATGTATTGCCCGAGCTATTGTCAATGAACCGATGATCCTGCTTACTGATGAACCTACCGGTAATTTAGATCCAGAGACTTCTTGGGAGATTATGCAACTTTTATTGCACATAAACCTTCGAGGAACTACGATAATAATGGCTTCCCACGATAAACTTATGGTGGACAGAGCCAGAAAACGGGTGATTAGATTGGAACAAGGAAGAATAGTAGAAGACCTGCCAAAGGGGATCTATTGAGATGATTTTTGAAAATATAGGATTTTATTTGCGAGAGGCTTTGCTCAGTTTTAAAAGAAATCCTTTGATGTATCTAGCTGCTATAATTAGTATTACCGCTATTTTTATAATTATAGGTCTATTTTTATTAATTTCTTTGAATTTTAATCTTTTCTTAAAGAATCTAGAATCTCAATTAGAGATTATCGTATATCTAGAAGATAATATTTCCGAGAGTGAAGTAAATGATTTAAAAAAAAGTATCACTTCCTTAGAGGGAGCAAAGGAAGTAAAATTTGTCTCTAAAGAAGAAGCCTTCCAGCGCCTGGTAAAGGACTTAGGGGACCAAAAGGAGATATTTAGTCTTCTAGAAAAAAATCCGCTTCCTGCCTCTCTGGAAATAAAAGTAAAAGACCCCAAAATGATCGAGCCGATGGTAAAACAGATAGAAAAATTTAAAAATATAAATATAGAAGAAGTCGAATATGGGGCCGGGATAGTAGAAAGATGGTTAGATTTTACGGGCATATTCCGGGTAGTAGGGATCTCTATCTTGCTACTTCTCCTTTTTGCCTCTGTCTTAATTATCTCTAATATCTTAAGAATTACGGTGTATGCCCGGAGAGAAGAAATTGAGATAATGAGCTTAGTGGGGGCTTCTTCCTGGTTTATTAGATGGCCTTTTATAGTGGAAGGACTTTTACAAGGGGTTATTTCCGCTCTTATCTCTATCTTAGTTTTGTATAAATTTTATTTTTGGATGGTAGATAAAATACATGAGGCTATCCCCTTTTTACCGTTAGTGGTAGAGAAGAGAGAGTTATTACCTTTAGGTTTGTTGCTTATATTATTAGGGGGGGTAGCCGGGTTTTTAGGAAGTGTATTTT
Source organism: Candidatus Immundihabitans aquiphilus (assembly GCA_002383355.1). GTDB lineage: Bacteria > Atribacterota > Phoenicimicrobiia > Phoenicimicrobiales > Phoenicimicrobiaceae > Immundihabitans > Immundihabitans aquiphilus. Next base: position 30,466 of record DFYM01000003.1, read on the forward strand.
TGGTGGGGAGATATATAAATGCTTAAAAAAAGATTTAATTTCAAGCCCAATATAAAATGGTATTCTCCAGGGATAAGGATAATAACTTTAATCTTGGTTCTTACTGTGGCACTTAGTGCTTATGGAACCAGCGAAGATGACTATGAGCAGAGAATAAAAGAAGAACAGAAGAGATTAAAACAGATGGAAGAGGAGATGAAGAGGGTAAAAGATGAGGTTGCCAAGTTACAAAAAGAGGAGAAGGGTTATTTAGAGGCTCTTAATAACCTTGAAAAGCTATTGGCTAAAACCGAGAAGGAACTACAAACTGTAGAACAAGATTTAAAGTCGCTTACCCAGGAGATAAAGCAGGTCGAGAAGGAATTTGCCACAGAAAAGAAAACCCTTGAGGAGAAGACTAAATTATTAGAGCTTAAATTAAGAGAAATCTATAAACATAATCGAGCGGGGCAGCTGGCAATTTTGTTGAGCAGCGAGACTCTTACTGAATTTCTTACCCGTTATCGATATTTTGGAGCTATTCTCTCTCAGGATAAAGAACTTATAGATAGTGTGTTATTCCAGATCAAAGAGACAGAGGATAAGAAAAAAGACCTAGAAAATAGACAGGAAGTATTGAGGTTACTTCAGGAGGAAGTAAAAAAAGAAAAAGAAAATCTCGACTATTCAATTAAGGCTAGAAAATCTCTTGTGGGAAAAATTGGTTCTCAAAAAACTGCTTATTTAAAATCTTTGGAAGAATTAGAAGAGGCTTCCTCAGAGATTAAGAAATTAATTGATAGTATTTATCAGAAACAGCAAGAACAGCAGAAAAGCTCTTCTCCCCAAGAAAAGCAGAGTGCGGAAACTACCTTAAAACCTAAAAAAGGAATTTTTTCTTTACCGGTTCAAGGTAAGGTAATTTCTAATTTTGGAAGACAGTTAGATCCTACTTTTAATACTTATATCTTTAATTCGGGTATAGATGTGAGCGCTCCTTTAGGAGAGGCAGTTCGAGCTGCCGCCTCCGGCGAGGTAATATATACAGGGAGTATAAAAGGATATGGACAGATAGTCATTATTGATCACGGAGGTAGGACTACTACTTTATATGCCCATCTGGCCAAGATTTTAGTAGAGATGGGAGATAAAGTCAGTAAAAATCAGATTATAGGTCAGGTGGGCGAGAGTGGGGGGGTCCCCTCTCCCCGTTTGCATTTTGAAGTTAGAGTGGAAGGTAAACCTACTGATCCGATGAATTGGTTGTAAAAGTAAATATTTTTAAGATGGGATGGTGAAGGAATTTGTTAAAGAGAAAAACGGCAATTATTTTAATAGCAATTTTGTTAGCGGGTTCTCTGGTGGGCGGTTTACTGTTTTATAACGTTAAGGCTATTGGCAGTTATCCAGAGGAAGATTTGCTTAGTAGCTTAAAACCAGTCCAGGAAACCCTAGATCTGATAAAAAATGAATATATAGAAAAAGAAATAGATTTAAATCAAATTATAGCTGGAGCTATCAAGGGGATGCTACAGGCCCTTGATGACCCTTATACCCGTTATATGGACCCTCAGGCTTTAAAAAGAGAACAAGAAGATATGTTTTTTGGGTATTTTAATGGCTTAGGCATAATAATCTCTATAAAAGAGGAACAGTTAACGGTAATTTCTCCTATTGAAGATACCCCGGCTTACCGTGCTGGAATAAAAGCGGGAGATAAGATAGTAGAAATAGAAGGGAAATCCACCGAAGGGATCGAGTTAGAGGAAGCAGTTAATATTTTAAGAGGAGAGAGAGGGACCCCGGTAACCTTGGGGATTAAGAGAGAAGGGATAGAGGAAATTCTGCGGTTTACTATAATCAGGGATATCATTGAAGTGGAAGCAGTAAAGGAAGATATCTTAGGCGAAGATGACCATCTTGGTTATATAAGAATTACTACTTTTAATGCGAATACCGAGCCGGAGTTAAAAAAGGTTTTAGATAGCTTTAAAGAAAATAAAAAGATCGAAGGGATCATCCTTGATTTACGTAATAATCCAGGGGGATTATTAGAAAGTGCTATCGGGGTAGCCAGTAAATTTATTCCGGAAGGACCTGTAGTTCATATAAAAGATAGAGACGGAATACAGACCTCCTTCTCCTCTAAAGGGAATCCCTATCCTCAGTGGCCTTTAGTGGTACTGATTAACGAAGGTAGTGCCAGTGCCTCGGAGATTGTGGCCGGGGCGATTCAAGATACCGGAAGAGGGATATTATTAGGGCAGAAGACTTTTGGTAAAGGCTTAGTTCAACAAGTCTTTCCTCTATTGGATGGTTCTGCAGTAGTTATTACTACTTCTGAGTATTATACCCCCAAGGAAAGATCCATAAACAATATTGGAATTGAACCGGATATATTAGTGGAGGCTTCAACCGAGGAAGAAGAAGATAGACCATTAAATAAAGCGATAGAAATATTAGAAGAGCAATTAGTTAAAACAAAAATATAATGAATAGGCATTTTATCGGACCTGGGATAATATTTAGTTAGTTAGCTAGTGCCCGGTTAAATAAACTAGGTTATATTTCTGGAGATTGCTTCGGTCGCTTTGCTCCGCAATGACCAAAGTAGATACCCACAGGCAAGCCCGTGGTATACTGCCACAATGACCAAATAAAAAGGTCATTGCGAGCGCAAGCGAAGCAATCTCATAGCTATCCTACCTTAATTAGCGGAGCACTAGTTAATTACTTTAATATATTAATTCATCAATAGGTTCATCCTTGAACCAGCCAACTAACTAACTGGCTAACCAAGTGGAAAGGAATTTTTGCTTTGAAACAAAATCAGCGATTAATTATAAATATTCTTACTTTATTGATTATTTTAGTAGGAGGGCTGGGAATATCTAATCTATTGGTTAAGTACTTTAGTCGAGAAAACGGTTCTCCTCTAGTTCAAGATACCTTTTTGTTAACCAAGGAAGAAATCATCTCAGAGGGGGAGGAATCAGCGGAAGAGGTTTTTAGAGACAATGGTGAGCCCGATGGGGAGGCGGTAAAGGAGGATTCGATTTCCTCCGACGAGGAAAAAGATTTTGTCCCTAAAATAGCTTTTATTATAGACGACTTAGGATATGAAAGACAGATAGCTCAAGAAATAATAGAATTAGATTTTCCGGTAGCCTTATCTATCTTACCTTATCTTACCCATTCTGAATATTTGGCGGAGGAAGGTAAAAAAAATAGTCAGGAAATTATACTACATTTGCCGCTGGAAGCGCATAATTCGGATGCCGATCCCGGACCGGGGGCGATTAAATCATATATGTCTGAAGAAGAAATTAGGGAGGCAGTAAGAAAAGCCCTAAGTGCTGTACCCTATATCCTTGGGGTAAATAATCATATGGGTTCAAAAATTACCGAAAATAGAGCAATGATGGAAATAATTTTAGAAGAGATCGGAAGATATAATTTATTTTTCATCGATAGTTTGACCAGTGAAAATTCTATAGCCTATAAAATTGCTCAAGAAATGGGAATTAAAACCGCAGCTCGGTCAGTCTTTTTAGATAACGAAAATGATTTGGATTATATCAAGGGGCAGATGGAGGAGGCCCAGAGGATTGCTTTTAAAAAAGGTGAGGCTATAGTTATTGGCCATAGTCGAATCAACACCTTTTATGCGTTGAAGAGGATGGTACCCGAATTAATTAAAGCTGGTATAGAAGTAGTACCGGTCTCTGAACTAGTTAGATAAGCCAGTTCTGGGGTTATCTTCAGGCTGAAGAACTTTGACTATTCCTCTGTCTGAAGATCCGAAGAGCAAGAAGATAATTGGTAACTTGGAGTTGTCAAGGGGAAGAATTCCCCTTGAATATCTTGTTTTTTATATTATAATAGTTTTGTAACTCTGGCTTTCTAAGCATTCGATAGCTACCAGATAGGACTTAAGTGAAGGGAAGGTTGGTTGTAAAGAAAAAAATGGAAAACAAGCAGGAAATTCGACTTAGATTTGCCCCCAGCCCCACCGGTTATTTACATATCGGAGGGGCAAGGACCGCATTATTTAACTGGCTTTATGCCCGGCATTACGGAGGGACTTTTGTCCTGCGGATCGAAGATACGGACCAGGTGAGATCTACCCAGGAGGCAGTAGAAGTAATATTAGAAGGTTTAAAATGGTTAGGTTTAGATTGGGACGAAGGTCCGGAAAAAGGCGGAGAGTATGGACCTTATTTCCAAATGGAGAGATTGCCCCTTTATCAAGAATTTACCCAGAAATTACTGAAGGAAGGGAAGGCTTATTACTGTTATTGTACCCGAGAAGAATTGATGGCCAGCAGAGAAAGACAGAGCAAAGAAGGTAAAACTCCCAAATACGATAGGCATTGTTTAAACCTTAGTGAAGAACAGAGGAAGAAATATGAAGAAGAGGGTAGAAAGCCGGTGGTAAGGCTTAAGGTTCCTTCAAAAAAGGTAATCTTTAATGATTTACTCCGAGGCGAGGTAGTTTTCGATAGCGAAGTGTTAAGTGATTTGGTAATTTTGAAATCAGAGGGGATCCCTACTTATAATTATGCCGTAGTAGTAGATGATGCTCTGATGAAGATTAGCCACGTCATGCGAGGAGATGACCATATTTCTAATACCCCCAAGCAGATATTAATTTATGAGGCCCTAGGATTTTCCTTACCAGAATTTGCTCATCTTCCGATGATTATGGGACCAGATCACACTAGATTAAGTAAGCGACACGGAGCTACCTCGGTGGTGGAATACAAAAAGATGGGTTATCTTCCCGAAGCGGTGGTAAATTATATTGCTCTTTTAGGGTGGTCTTCTGGTGATGGAAGGGAAGTTTTTTCTACCGAGGAATTAATTAGAGAATTTACTCTGGAAAAAATTTCCAGGCACGCAGCGATTTTTAATCTAGAAAAATTAAATTGGCTCAATAACGAACATTTAAAGAGGATGTCCGTTGATTCTTTAACCGAAAGGTTGATCCCTTTTCTTGAAGAAGCTAATTATCTTAGAAAAGAAGACCTCTCTCCCTCTAAAATAAATTGGCTAAAGGAGATTGCAAGATTAATGCAGGGGAGATTCAGGAATTTTTCCCAGTTTATTGAATTTACCGATTATTTTTTTCAGGATAAGATAGATATCGAACCACAAGTCTGGGAAAGCGTATTAAATAAAGAGGGGGTTCCCCAAATTCTTCAGCTCCTCAAAGATAAACTCTCTTCCCTGGAAGTCTGGAAAGAAGAAAATATTGAAAATGCAGTAAGAGATGTTGCCTCTTCTTTAAAAATAAAAGGGGGAGAAATTATTCATCCTACCCGGGTTGCCCTGACGGGCAAAAAAATAGGACCGGGCCTTTTTGAATTGATGGCAGTTTTAGGCCAGAAGAAAGCTATCGAGCGCTTAGAAGAGGCTCTAAAGAAATTAGAGGAGCGAGAAAAATAGTTAACCCCTTTTCAAATACTTAAATTTAATATAAAATAACAGAAGGGAAGATTTGTTACTGATTTGAGGGATCGTCTAGTGGTAGGACACCAGACTCTGGATCTGGGAGCGGTGGTTCGAGCCCACCTCCCTCAGCCATTATAATTAGTTGTTAGTCGTTAGTTAGTAGTTGTGGCGCAATCGAACAGTGGTTAGTTCAGCTGGCTCTCAATCAGCAAACGGGGGTTCAATTCCCCCTTGCGCCACCAATTTAATTTTTAAAAAACTATCGACTTTAGGCGTTAAGAGGAGATTTTAAAAGAGCAGGAACCCCCTGCTTTTTTAATAATATGAGTTATAAAGGTCTAAGAAAAAAGGTTAAAACATATTTAATAGAAAAGAGATTGGTGGATAAAAAGAGGCAAAAAAGGGAAAAAAAGAAATGAATAATAGAAACCGTAAAGAAATATTTTTAACTGCCGCGGGGTTAAAGGATTTAAAAGAGCAGATCAAGTATTTAGAAGAAGTAAAGAGAAAAGAGATACAGGAAGAAATTAAAAGAGCTTTAGAATACGGAGATATTTCTGAGAATGCCGAGTATAATATTGCCTTAGAAGCCCAGCGGATGAATGAAATAAATATTGTGAGGTTAAAACAAACTTTAAGCCAGGCTAAAATGATAGAAAAGGATGATAAGGGGGAAGGGATAGGAGTAGGGACTACCTTAAAGATAAAAAATTTAGATTCACAAGAGGAAGGAGAATATATTTTTGTCCCTGATGATCAAATAGATTTTAGCCAGCATAAAATTTCTCTAAATTCTCCCTTGGGGCAGGCCTTTTTAGGTCACCAGGAGGGTGAGGAAGTTGAGATTAAGGTGCCTATTGGAGTGTTAAGATATAAGATATTGAAAGTGCTAAGATGAATACCCAGATTTTAAAAATAAATCCTAAAAAAATAGATTTAAATAAAATAAAGATAGCGGCTAGAGAAATAAAAAAGGGTAACTTAGTAGCTTTCCCGACGGAAACCGTATATGGTTTAGGGGCAGATCTTTATAACAAAGAGGCAGTGACTAAAATATTTCAAGTGAAAGGGAGACCTTTTAATGATCCCCTTATTGTCCATATTGCCGAAATAGAGGAATTAGACCGCTTAACTACCCATATTCCTCCCCTCGTTTGGCCACTAACCCAAACCTTCTGGCCTGGTCCTCTTACTTTGGTACTACAGAAATCTCCGTCAGTTTTAGACCTGGTAACTGCTGGTTTAGATACAGTGGCTATTAGAATGCCGGCTAATGATATTGCCTTAAGTTTAATCAGAGAAGCAAAAACTCCTATTGTTGCCCCCAGTGCCAATCTCTTTGGGAGAACCAGTCCTACCACCGCTCACCACGTAGAGGAAGACTTAGGGGGGAAGATAAGTCTAATTATTGATGGGGGTAAGACTAAAGTAGGAGTAGAATCTACGGTAATAGATGTAACCGTTAAACCGGTGCAAGTACTGCGTACAGGAGGAATCTCTCTGGAACAATTGAGGAAGGTAATTAGTGAGGTAAAAGTAAGTAAAGAATTAGAGAGGGGCTTCCGTTCACCAGGAAGATTGAGCCATCATTATTCTCCCCGGGCCAGGTTGATCTTGGTAGAAGGGGAGGGAGACGTTCAAATAAAAGAGGTTCGTAGTCTGGCTTCTCAATATAAGGCACAAGGGCTTAAAGTAGGGATAATGATTAAAGAAGAGAATCGAGATAAATATCCGGAATTTGAAGTTAAAGCTATAGGTAAGGGTAAGGAGTTAAGTAACTGTGCAGCTAATCTTTTTGCAGTGCTAAGGGATTTTGATGAAGAAAAATTTGAGGTAATTATTGCGGAGGGAGTAGAGGAGCAAGGTTTGGGTCTTTCTATAATGGAACGACTGAAAAAAGCTGCTACCCCGCTACCTCAAGGAGTTGCAAAAGTATAAAAACTGGGTTGGAGTAAAGTTTTAGTGGAAGGTTACAAACAAAGAAAAACTTGCGGCTATAAGCTATAGAAGAAAACAGAAGAAAAATAGTAAAAAAATTTGACAACCATTAAGAATTGTGTTATCTTAATTGCCAATAGAATTTTCTCGAAATTTTGAGCGCCAAAAAGTTAAGGAGTAAACCAGGTGGTTATATCCAGAATATCCAGAGAGATGATTAAAGCGTTAAGTTTTTGTTCTTCCCCTTTTTATTTTAATTTTTATTATTATTTTACCGCCGGTGTTTATGCCTTAACCTCGTAGAAGATTAAAATAAGAGGGTCATAGGCATAAACCTCGGTTTTATGCCTATGACCCTCTTTATAGGTCAAAAATAAAGAAAGGTCATAGGTTTTTAAGTTCCTATGGCCTTTTTTTATTTTCCCCTATTGGGAGGGTAAAAGATATCCCTTCATTACTCCTCCACTGGATCCGGGAAAGGAGGTGAACTATGTTAGTAAGAGGAATAAGAGGAGCTATAACGGTCGAAGGCAATACTCCAGAAGAAATCATAGAAAAGACTAAAGAATTATTGACTACTTTAAAAAAAGAAAATGATTTCCAAACTGAAGATATAGTGTGTATTCTTTTCAGCGTTACTCCCGATTTAAATGCTGCCTTTCCGGCCCAAGCTGCTCGGGAGTTAGGCTGGAGCCAGGTCCCGCTTTTGGATATGCAGGAAATAGCTGTTCCGGGGAGTTTGCCTCGTTGTATTCGTATATTAGTCCAGATAAATTGTTTAAAGAACCAGCCAGAAATAAGGCATTGTTATTTAAGAGGAGCAAAAGTATTAAGAGAAGATCTTAATAAAAATGATCTAAAAAAGGGGTGATTAAAATAATTATTGTAATGAATAGCCAGGCTAGCGAGGCCGAGGTAAAGAAAGTAATCGATAAATTACATGAAATGGGGCATGAAGTGCATATCTCTCGGGGAGAAAAACGGATTATTTTAGGAGTAATTGGCGAGGTAGAAAATTTAGTCTCCCTACCTTTTTATGCCTTTAAGGGGGTGGAAGAAATTATCCCGATCTTAAAACCTTATAAATTAACCAGTAGAGAATTTAAGGACTTTGATACGGTAATTAAAGTAAAAGGGGTAACCATTGGAGGGAAAGAGGTCGTGGTGATGGCGGGGCCTTGTGCCGTAGAAGAGGAAAAACAAATCTTAGATATTGCTCACTACATCAAAGCACTGGGAGTAAAGGTATTACGAGGCGGGGCTTTTAAACCTCGAAGTTCTCCTTACAGTTTTCAGGGATTAGGGGAGGACGGTTTAAAATTATTAGCCGAGGCAGGAGAAGAGGCTGACTTAGCGGTGGTAACGGAAGTGATGTCGGTTAATCAGATAGAGCTGGTAGCTAAATATGCCGATATACTACAAGTGGGTGCCCGTAATATGCAGAATTTTGTCTTATTAAAAGAACTGGGTAAGCTTAAAAAACCGGTATTGCTTAAAAGGGGAATGTCCGCTACACTTGAGGAACTGTTATTAGCAGCAGAGTACATCCTTTCTCAAGGGAATTATGAGGTAATTTTATGTGAACGAGGAATACGTACTTTTGAAAATTATACCCGTAACACTTTAGATTTAAGTGCGGTTCCTGCTTTAAAGGAACTAAGTCATTTGCCCGTGGTTGTGGACCCCAGTCATGGTACCGGAAGGTGGAAATTAGTAAGTCCCATGGCTAAAGCTGCCATCGCTGCGGGAGCCGATGGTTTACTTATTGAGGTCCATCCCGAACCCCAAAATTCGTTTAGTGATGGCGCTCAAACCCTTCGGCTGGAAACCTTTGCTCAATTAATGAAAGAGATGAAGCCGCTCATCCAGGCTGTAGGTCGAGAATTTGAAATGGCTACTCCCAATGAATTAGAGAGGGTGGAGCATTAAGTGGAACTTGTTTTAGAAGGTATTCCTAAATTAAAAGGTAAGCTCTCCGTCCCTGGAGATAAATCTATATCTCATCGTGCCCTCATTTTAGGCTCTATTGCGCAAGGGGAAACCCACATCTATAATTTTTTAAATTCGTTAGATTGCCTCAAAACCCTGGAGTGTATGCAAGCTTTAGGGGTAGAAATAGAGAGAGGCAGTAACCATTCTCTTAAGGTAAAAGGTAGGGGTTTATACGGCTTAGAAGAACCAGCGGAGGTATTGGAGGTAGGAAATTCTGGAACTACCATCCGTCTGCTGGCTGGTTTACTCAGCGGGCAAAAGTTTTATGCGGTTTTAAATGGAGATAGTTCTATCCGAAAGAGACCGATGAAAAGAGTGGTAGAGCCCCTTCGGTTAATGGGGGCAGATATAGGAGGGAGAGAAGGAGGGGCTTTAGCTCCTTTAAGTATTAGAGGAGGTAGACTTGCTCCCCTTCAATATACTTTGCCAGTAGCCAGCGCTCAGGTAAAATCCGCTCTGCTTTTAGCCGGTCTTTATGCTGCTGGTGAGACGATTATTAGAGAACCTCTCTCTACCCGCGATCATACCGAGAGGATGTTACAAATGATGCAAGCCGATTTAGAAATCTCTCCTCCAGAAATTAAAATAAGAGGAGGGAAGGAATTAAAAGCTACCGATATCTATGTGCCGGGAGATCTTTCTTCAGCAGCTTATTTCTTAACCGCCGCCAGCCTATTAAAGGGATCGCAGCTCACCATAGAACAGGTAGGAATTAACCCCACCCGGAGTGGCATAATTAAAATATTAGAAAAGATGGGAGCCAGGATCGATATTTTAAATTTTGAGTTAAAATCTAATGAACCGCGAGCTGATCTAAGAATAAAATATGCAGATTTAAAAGGAGTAGAAATTGGTAAAGAAGATATCCCTGGTCTTATTGATGAATTACCCCTTATCGCCGTCGCAGCTACTCAAGCTCAGGGTATAACCGTAGTAAGCGAGGCCGAGGAATTAAGAGTAAAGGAGACTGATCGCCTAAAAGCCATAGTTAGTGAATTAAAAAAGATGGGGGCTGATATCGAAGAAAGAGAAGATGGTCTGGTAGTGAAAGGGCCAGCTAAATTAAAAGGGGCAGTTACCGAGAGCTATTCCGACCATAGAATGGCGATGTCCTTAGCCATAGCTGCTCTTTTAGCTGAAGGCAAAACCGTTATTAAAAATGCCGAATGTATAGACATCTCTTTCCCTGGCTTTGAAAAAACTTTAAATAAGTTAATCAACTTCTAAAAAGTAAAGAATCAGATTTACAAATTTTTGCTGTCCTCTTGAGGGAGAACAGTTCCTAATTTTTCTTCTACCCTCAAGGAGTAAAGGGAAAAGATAGGTGGTGTGCTTTGAAAAAAGGAATAGACGGAAAAACCCGAGTAATCGGGGTGATGGGGGAAGAGATCGAAAACAGTCTTTCCCCCTTTATTCAAAACCAATTGATCCTTAAATATTCTTTAAATTTCTGTTACCTCCCCTTCCCTGTAAACAAGGAAGATTTAGGAAAAGCTATCCAGGGTATAAAGGCTTTAAATATAAAAGGGGTGAATGTTACCTTCCCTTTCAAAGAAAAGGTAAGGGAACTTTTGGACCAGATAGAGGATTCCGCTCAAAAGATAGGGGCAGTAAATACTGTGGTCAATGTAGAAGGAAAACTCATCGGTTACAATACCGATGTAGTCGGTTTTAGCCGAGGTCTCCAAGAGGTGGGAAAGTTCAGGGTAAAAAGGAAGAAGGCGGTAGTTTTAGGGGCAGGAGGTGCCGCTCGGGGAGTAATTTTTGCCCTTTTAGAGGAGGGGATAGAAGAAATAAGCATCTTCAATCGGACTTTAGAAAAGGCCAAAAAGATTAAAGAAGATTTTTCTTCTTTTTTCCCGGGAAGCAAGATTTATGCCCTCCCTCCAAAGGAGGAAAATTTAAAAGATAAAATAGGGCAAGCTGCTCTTTTGGTTAATGCTACTTCTTTGGGGATGCCTCCCCAAGTAGAAAATACTCCTCTACCGCAAGAGGGATTATTTCATTCGCGTTTATTAGTTTATGACCTCGTCTATCATCCCCGGAAGACTCTTTTTTTAAAACAGGCGGAAAAGGCCGGGGCTAGAACTATTAATGGTTTACCGATGTTAGTTTATCAGGGGGCAGAAAGTTTTTATCTCTGGACGGGTTGTAAACCCGAAGAGGAAGAACTTTGGAAAATAATTAGCCAATTGCATTAGCACAAACATCTTATCTGGTTATCTATTCTGCCTCTTACCGGGGAGGAGCAAGATGAAGGCTTTACTAAATACTAACGACTAGCGCCTAATTTAACTGGCCAACTAACGAACTAGAGAACCGGTGAACTGGTAACCGAACAACTAATTACTAGAAGGGAGAAAAAAGAGAAATGTTAAGATTTTTAGAGGCAGGAGAATCTCACGGGAAAGGTTTAATCGGTATAATTGAAGGCTTACCGGCCGGTCTTTCCTTAAATGAAGAAGACCTCAACTTTAATCTAAGAAGACGCCAAGGTGGTTATGGCAGAGGAGAGCGGATGAAGATAGAGCAAGATCAAATCGAGATATGGTCTGGCTTAGTAGAAGGGAAGACCATAGGGAGCCCTCTTAGCCTGATGATAAAAAATAGGGGGGAAGAAAAGGAGCACGAAAAGGACTATCCCCCCTTAACTATTCCTCGACCCGGCCATGCTGATTTTGCCGGAGCCATAAAATATGGATTTAAAGATATAAGAAAAGTTTTAGAACGGGCAAGTGCCCGGCAGACGGCGATGAGAGTGGCTATAGGTTCGGTAGCGGAAGCTTTTTTAAGAGAATTTGCTATAGAAATTTACAGTTATGTAGTAAGAATTGGCTCGGTTAAGGCTAAAAGGGTCGTTACTTTTAACCAAAAGATAAAAGCAGAAATTAATCAGTCCCCGGTATATTGTGTAGATGGAATAGCCTCCCTTAGCATGTGCCGGGAAATTGATCGCGCCCGCGAGAAAGGCGATACCCTGGGAGGAGTGTTTGAAGTAGCAGTTACGGGGGTGCCAGTAGGGTTAGGAAGTTATGTCCAATGGGATAGGCGTTTAGATGCTCGTCTATCTTTTGCCTTGATGAGTATTCCAGCAGTTAAGGCTATGGAAATAGGTGAAGGGATAGCCTCGGCAGAGAAAAGAGGTTCGGCGGTCCACGATGAAATTTTTGTTCGTCCCGAAGCGGAAGGAGAAGGAGATTTTTCTCGCTATTATCGGAAGACCAATCGGGCGGGAGGTATAGAAGGTGGAGTAACTAATGGAGAAGCGATAATCGTTCGCGCCTATCTTAAACCCATACCTACTTTAATTAATCCTCTTCGTTCTATTGATTTTGCTACTAAAAAAGAAACGAAAGCTCTCTACCAGAGGTCGGATATCTGCGTAGTTCCCGCCGCCAGTGTAGTAGGAGAGGCGGTAGTGGCTTGGGAAATAGCGGTAGCTTTTTTGGAAAAATTTAGGGGGGATTCTTTAGGCGAGATTAAGGAAGATTATCAAAATTACCGCAAGAGGCTGCGAGAGCTATGAGAGAAGGGAGGAATATTATTATTACTGGATTTATGGGAACCGGCAAAACCGTGGTAGGCCAGCAATTAGCCCGCCAGTTGGGGAGAGAATTTGTCGATATGGATCAGAGGATAGAAGAAGAGCAGGGGATGAGCATAACCGAGATTTTTGATCGCTGGGGAGAAGATTATTTTAGACAACAAGAAAATAAATTAGTAAAGGAACTTTCCCTCAAAGAAAATATGGTCATTGCCACCGGAGGAGGGACTTTGCTTTCTTTTGAAAATAGGGAACTATTAGGCCAAACAGGAAAGATAATATGTCTTTATGCTGATTCAGAAGTCCTCTGTGAGCGCTTAAAAGGGAAGAGTAATCGCCCCCTTTTGAAAGATAAAGAGATAAAAAGAAATATTAACCGACTTTTAAAGGAGAGAAAAAAGATATATGATGGCATAGAACTTAAGGTAGATACCTCTTACCTTGAGGTTCAAGGAGTGGTAGATAGAATTATAAAGCTCTTGAAAGAAAAGGAATAGAAGAAAAAGATGGAGAAGATAAATATAAAAACGGTAAAAGAAGAGGCTTACAGTATTTATATCGAAAGGGGTATGTTGAGTAATTTAGGGGGATATTTAATTAAGCTTACCGAAAAAAAGAGCCGGGTAGTGGTGATTACCAATCCTTTGGTAAAGGCTCTGTATGGTGTTACCTTGTGCTCTGCCCTCAAGGAAGGTGAGTTTGAGGTAGTTTTTATAGAAGTCCCCGATGGGGAGAGATATAAATCTCTATCTACCGCTAATCATTTATATGATGAATTAATAAAGAGGAAAGCCGACCGTCATACCCTGTTGGTAGCCTTAGGGGGAGGAGTAATAGGAGATTTAACTGGTTTTGTTGCCGCTACCTATATGAGGGGTCTACCTTTAGTCCATATCCCTACTACTCTTTTAGCTCAAATAGATAGTAGTGTAGGGGGAAAGGTAGCAGTAGATCATCATTTAGCTAAAAATATGATTGGTAGTTTCTATCACCCTCGAGCAGTTTTTACTGACCCGGAAGTCTTGTCTACCTTATCCGATAAAGATCTAAAAAATGGAATAGTAGAGGCCGTAAAAATAGCCGTAATTAGTTCTCCTGCCTTTTTTGAATGGTTAGAAGAGAACCTTTCTCGGTTATTAGAGAAAGATAGGGATCTTTTGAGTGAACTTATTAAGGAGGCGGTTAATCTCAAAGTAGATATAGTTTTAGAGGACCCGAGGGAGAAAGGATTACGCCGCCTACTAAACTTTGGCCATAGCATCGGCCATGCCCTGGAGGCGGAAGTGGGATATCAGACTTTAAGTCATGGAGAAGCGGTAGCTTTGGGGATGTTAGTGGAGAGCCGGATAGCTCGGCAGAGGGGGCAGTGTTCCGAAGAATTGGAAACAAAAATTAGACAAATTCTCTCTTTTTTATATACTTCTTTACCCTTGCCCTCTTCTTCCTCCTCTTCTCTTTCTAAGGAGGAATCTATATTTGAATATATTAAAAATATAGATTATTATTCTTTTTGGGAGACTTTAACTCTGGACAAAAAGAACTATCAGGGTAGAATGACTTTTATTTTACCTCAAGCCCTGGGGAAGGTTAGTCCAGTGGAGGATATAACTTTCGAAGAAGTAGTAAAGGCTTTAGAAGAACTTAAAAAGGAGTAGCCATTATGCTAAAAATAGGGATCATTAATGGACCAAATTTAAATAGGTTGGGGAAAAGGGATCGGAAAATTTACGGTAATCTAACCTGGGAAGAAATAAGCCGAGAGATCGAATCCTTTGCCCAAAAGAAAGGTATAGAACTCGTTATTAAGCAGTCCAACTTTGAGGGGGAGATTATAGAATTTATTCAACAATTCTCTTCCGAAGTGCAGGGGATAATTATTAATCCGGCGGCTTATACCCACTATAGTTACGCTATTGCTGATGCCTTAAGGGACTGTCCTCTCCCGGTAATTGAAGTTCATCTCTCTAATATATTTTCCCGAGAGGATTTTCGAGGGAAATCAGTTACTGCCCCTGCCTGTGTGGGGCAGATTGCTGGCTTTGGTTACCAGAGTTATATTTTAGCTATCTGTGCCCTTCAAGATTTATTGAAGGAAAAATCCCTCCGGATTTAAAAATTAAATAAGGTTAAGAAAAA
>DFYM01000003.1:45601-49682 GCA_002383355.1 Candidatus Immundihabitans aquiphilus
GGATTAGCCCTCAATGCCGATAAGGCAGACTTTAAAATTGTAGGTGTAGATAAAGAAGAAGTAATAGAAAAAGCCTTAAGTCGAGGGGCGATCGATGAAGGCACAGTGAACCTCGAGGAAGGGGTAAGAGAAGCCGAGGTAGTGATTATGGCTACTCCCATAAGGACAATTTTGGAGCTGTTACCTAAAATTGCCCCCTTACTTAAAAGAGGATGTTTAGTTACGGATACCGGAAGCACTAAGGTAAAAATTATAGAAACAGCGAGCCAGGAATTGCCTCCGACGGTTTATTTTATCGGCGGTCATCCAATGGCTGGTTCCGAAAAATACGGGATAGAAGCAGCCGATCCCCACCTCTTTCGGGATAAAAATTATATCCTTACCCCTACTTCTGAAACTGATTGGACAGCTTTAGAAAAAATGTCTTCATTAATCCAAAAGATAAAAGCTAATCTAATAGTATTAAACCCTTTCGAGCATGACCGGCTGGTAGGGGCAACCAGTCACCTGCCTCAGATTGTAGCGGTTTCTTTAGTGAATACAGTAGACCGACTAATTCAAGAAGAAAATAATAACCATTATTGGAGAGTTATAGGAGGGGGCTTTAAGGATATGACCAGAATTAGTTTAAGTTCGCCGGAAATCTGGCTAGATATCTGCGCTACCAACCAAGAGGCTATCCTAAAGACCATTCGAAAATTCAAAGAAGAGGTTAATTTAATAGAGGAGGGGTTAATTAATGATCCTGACAGTTTAAAAGAGAAATTCCAAAGGGCTAAAAAATTAAGAGAAAGTATCTAAAGAGATAAAGAAAAAAAAGAGAAAAGGATATAATAAATATCAAATATATAGGCTCCGTTAACTAAGAGTTGACTTGCTTAATAATTGATCTTTGGTTGCTTTGAGGCTTATCTATTGAGGATTTTCCTTATCTATGTTATAATTTAGCAGAAAAAAGAGGAGAGATGGTTAATGGGTTCTACCCTGCGTGAGGAAGAAAAAAATATAGCGGTAAATAGGAAGGCTTATCACGATTTTAGTATCTTAGAAACCTATGAAGCGGGGTTAGTTTTAAAAGGGACAGAGGTAAAATCTTTAAGAGAAGGTAAAGTCAGTTTGCGGGAAAGTTTTGCTCAGTTTGAAAATAACGAACTTTACCTGGTGAATATGCATATCTCTCCCTATGCCTTTGGGAATATATTCAATGTAGATCCCAAAAGGAAACGCAAATTGCTCCTGCATCAGCAGGAGATTGACCGTTTAAAAGGACAGGTCGCGGAGAAAGGCTTAACCCTAGTACCTTTGCGGATTTATTTTAAGAGAGGTTATGCCAAGATTGAATTAGCTCTGGTAAAAGGGAAAAAATTATATGATAAGCGCCGAGTCCTGGCTGAGAGAGAGGCACAAAGGGAAGTAGAAAGAGAATTAAAACATAAAGAATGGGGGCGATAGGTTTCGACAGGGATAAGAGAGGTAAGAACAGCGGGTCGAGGTTCCATGTCCTCGTAAAACTATGGAAAAAACATAAGCGCTAACGATAGAGAATTAGCGTTTGCTGCCTAATCAGGTGGCACGTCCCTAAAGGCCTTTAGTCTGCTAGACCTTTAGGGGTGTAATATAAAGTAGACTATCTTCTACCTTCCGGTGCCCTGGAAGGCAGAAGAGAAAATCGAAGGGCTGGCTTATTTATCTCCAGTCTAGGGGAGGTAAATAAGTGAGAATTTGAGCCTGGACTACACCCGTAGCGGTTCTTACTGAAGTATCTCTGGACGCGAGTTCGAGTCTCGCCGCCTCCACCAGATTAATGAAATTTATTGATTAAAGTATTAATTAAAGTAAGGGAAGTAGTATAGAGTATAAAAATGGATCCTCAGGAAGTTAAAGTATCTACCAATTTTATTCAAGAGATCATCGATCGAGACCGGAAAGCAAACAAATATGGAGGGAGGGTGCATCTACGCTTCCCCCCTGAACCTAATGGATATTTGCACATCGGGCATGCCAAGTCTATTTGTTTGAATTTTGGTTTGGCGGCCCAGAATGGTGGTCTCTGCAATCTTCGCTTTGACGATACTAATCCCAGTAAGGAGGAGGCAGAATATATTGCTTCTATCATCGAAGATGTGCGCTGGCTGGGGTTTGACTGGGGGGGGAGACTCTTTTATGCCTCTGATTATTTTGAAAAGATGTATAGTTATGCCTTACGCCTGATTGAAAGGGGCAAGGCTTATGTGTGTGATTTAAGCCCGGAAGAAATCAGGAGGTATCGAGGGACTTTTACCGAACCAGGGAAGGAAAGTCCTTATCGAGAGCGTTCGGTGGAAGAAAATTTAGATTTATTTCAACGGATGCGCGCCGGTGAATTTTCTGATGGCGCTCGCGTATTGCGAGCTAAAATCGATATGGCTTCGCCTAATTTGAATCTGAGAGACCCCGTTCTCTACCGTATTCTAAAAGCTTCTCACCCCCGGACCGGAGATAAATGGTGTATTTATCCGATGTATGATTATGCTCACCCCCTGGAGGACTATTTTGAAGGGATTACCCATTCCCTCTGCACCCTTGAATTCGAGGACCATCGCCCCTTATACGAGTGGGTGCTTAATACGTTAAATTTGCCTGATCCGCCTCAGCAGATCGAATTCGCCCGTCTTAATTTAACCAACACGGTGATGAGCAAGCGGAGGCTTCGTCAGTTAGTAGAAGGGGGATATGTGGAGGGATGGGATGACCCTCGAATGCCTACCCTCGCTGGTTTACGCCGTAGAGGCTATACTCCCCAATCTATTCGCGATTTCTGTGACCGCATTGGAGTAGCCAAGAGTAATAGTGTAGTAGATGTTCGTTTTCTGGAAAATTGTATCCGTGAAGACTTGAACAAAGAGGCTCCGCGGGTTATGGGGATACTACATCCTTTAAAGCTAATTATCGATAATTATCCGGAAGATCAGGTAGAAGAGCTGGAAGGAGAAAATAATCCGGAAGACCCTGCTGCCGGGAAGCGGAAGATACCTTTTTCCCGGATTCTTTATATTGAACAGGAGGACTTTTGCAAGGCTCCACCCCCTCAATATTTCCGCCTGGCTCCCGGTCGAGAAGTGAGGTTAAAGAACGCCTATATTATTAAAGCTGAAGGGGTAGTAAAAGAAGAAAAAACTGGTGAGATAAAAGAGGTGCATTGCACCTATGATCCAGAAAGTAGGAGTGGTAAGCCCGGCGCTGAACGTAAAGTAAAAGGCACTTTACATTGGGTTTCTGCCGGACAGGCCTTAAAAGTAGAAGTGCGACTATATGATTATCTTCTGCTGGATCATAAGGAGAAAATCACTGAGGAACAATCAGAAGAACAGCCAGAAGAACAAGCGGAAACAGAAGATTTTATAAAACAACTTAATCCCCGCTCTCGAGAGGTATTAACTGACTGCTTAGTAGAACCAAGTTTAGCCAGAGCGCCGGTGGGCAGTAGATACCAATTTATCCGAAAGGGTTATTTCTGCGTGGATCCTGATTCCATTCCTCATAAATTAGTGTTTAACCAAATTGTATCTTTACGAGATACCTGGAGTAAGGTCCTTAAAACGGGATCTTAAAGGGGATCAGGTCTGTCTATACCACAAAATTCCTGCTGATTAAACTTTTTGTTGCCCTCGAGCAAGAAAGATCAGCCGGAGACCGAAGAGAATAAAAAGTGATAGGGCGAGACCTTACCTCATCATGGTGATATGACTCCCCCAGGAGAAACGGAGAATTTTTATGCCCTTTATCCAGAATAAAAGATTAAATTTTGTTATCGCTCTATCTTTGGGCTTGGTGATTTTATTTTTTATCTTAAACCGACTTAAATGGTTTTTTATTTATTTTGGTATAGCTTTAATCCTGGTTTATTTTTTTGATCCCTTTTATAAATTCCTCTTAGCTAAAAAGATTCCTAAAGTATTAGCTACTCTTCTGATTATCGGGATAATAATTGCTTTATTAGCCCTCATTATCTTTCTTCTCATACCCAGTGTGATTAACCAGATAAATATTTTATACCAGGAAGTTCCTGTTCTACTCCAAAAATTTCAAGAGCTGATTTTAT
>DFYM01000003.1:49697-63806 GCA_002383355.1 Candidatus Immundihabitans aquiphilus
ACCTTCGGTTTAGTAATTGTCCCTTTAATTTTATTCTATCTGTTGAAAGATATGGATATATTTAAGGAAAATTTGTATGTTTTGGTGTCTCCAGAGAGGAGAAAAGATTTTAAAGAAATTCTGGAAGAGATAGACCATATTGTTAGTGGATTTATCCGGGGCCGAATAATAGTCTGCTTTATTGTAGGAAGCTTAATTGGTATCGGCTTGTACCTGTTAAATTTAAAATATGCCTTAATTATCGGGCTAGTTAGTGGGATTTTAAATTTTATCCCCTATTTAGGTCCGATAGTAGGGGCGGTTTTAGCTTTAATTTTTGCTTGGGGTAGTCCCTGGTGGGTATGGATAACGATTATAGGGTTATTTGTATTAATTAATCAACTGGAGGCGGCAGTTCTGGATCCCAATATTCTGGGGAAGGAATTAGGGTTACACCCTTTAACGGTGATTTTATTTATTTTAATCTGCGGCCAGTTATTGGGAATATTAGGGGTATTAATAGCGGTACCGCTGGCGGCGATTTTAAAAGTTTTAACTTATAGATATTTAGGCCAAGAGGGGGCAGAGTAGGCTAAATGGAAAGAAAGAAAACAATTTTTTTAAGGCGGATAATCCTGATAATAGGATTAATTATTTTGTCTCCTTTTTCTTCAGCTCTTGCTCAGCCGGTGGAGATAACCGTATCTTTAGATCAGAAACCTCTCGAGACCAGTATTATAGCTTATATGGAGAAGGGGCAATTATTTGTTCCCGCTCGCGATATAATAGAGGCTTTAGGAGGACGAATTACCTGGTTTCCCGCCTTAAAATTGTTAAATCTACATCTCCATAGCCAGAAATTTAGTTTAGTAGTTGATGATCCTAATTTAGAGATAGAAGGGGAAACCATCCCACTGGAAATACCTGCCCGTCTGGTAGATAACCGGGTAATGCTTCCCCTGGAAGTGCTTAAGATAGTTACCCAGGCAGAGATTAAATGGGATAGCCAGACTGAGGTTTTATCTATTAATACGGTAAGGCCTTATTTATTGAGTATTAGAAGTTATTCTCACCCTGATAAGACCAGAATAGTGATTGATTTATCAGAAAGTACTGAGTTCAGGGCTAGCATATTGACCAATCCGGATAGAATTTTGGTGGATATAATGGGTTCTATAGTGAAGTTAGAAAAAGCCTTTAGAGAGATAGCAATAAATGATGGAGTAGTTAAAACGGTAGTAACTGACCAGCTTAATGAAGAAGTAGTTAGAATGGTAGTAGATCTTTCTCAAAAGCTTAACTATGAAGTTTTCAGTCTAAGTAACCCGGAGAGAATAGTCCTTGACGTATTTAAACCAGAAGGAGAAAAGGGGAAAATTATCCTTCCCGCAACTCCTCCCCCTCCGTCGCCACCTGCACCACCTGAGAAAAAACCTGTAGTGGTTGAGCCTCAAGTAACGGCGGGGAGAGTAGTAATTATTGATCCCGGGCATGGAGGGAGTGACCCCGGGGCGATTGGGCCAACCGGTTTAAAAGAAAAAGAAGTTACTCTGGGCATTGCCCTTCATTTAGAAAAACTATTAAAAGCAGCCGGTATTCCCACTTATTTAACCAGGAATAAAGATGAGTTTATTTACTTAGAAGACCGGGTAAGTTTTGCCAATCAGAAAGGGGGATTTGTCTTTGTAAGTATCCATGCTAACTCGGTGGTTAATCATCGTCCTAGTGCCCAGGGGATAGAGACCTTTGTCTTAAGTTCTAAGTATATAGGTGCTTCCGCCAAAGATGTGGCGGATAGAGAAAATCGCGCCAGCAGGGCCCATCCTGAGTTAGATTCGGATTTAGCCAAGATTATTGCTGACCTGGAAGAGAGTGCTAATATCAAAAATAGCCTGGATTTTGCCGAGGTAGTGCAAAAAAAATTAGTAAATTACCTGAAATTAGAGGACCGAGGGGTAAAGCAAGCTCCTTTTGTAGTTTTAAAAGGGGTGAACATGGCGGCAGCCCTGGTAGAAGTGGCTTTTATTTCCAACCCGGCAGAAGAAAAATTATTAAAAGATGATGGTTTTAGAAAAAAAACAGCTCAAGCCCTCTTTGAAGCTATTGAATATTATCTCAAAAATACTCCTGAGGGAGTATAAGGTGGAATTAAATCAATATGCCCAGAAATAGAAAATCTAAAAAGAAAAAGAACAATTTAGAAATTATCTCTACTCTATTGCTCCTAGTCGTTCTAATAGCTATTGGCTATGGAGTATTTACTAAATGGATTATACCCCAGGGGGAAAGGTATAAAGAAAAACCGACCAGGGTGGAGGAAATCCCTTATAAGGAAGAGGAAGAAGAAGAGGAAGTTACCCCTCCGCCGGTAGAAGAAATGGTAGAAGTTAATCTTTATTTTTCTGATGAAGAAGGGATGTATTTGGTGTCCGAAAAAAGAAGAATACCCCAGACTACCTCCTTAGCCAAGCAAGTGGTGCTCGAGCTAATTAGAGGGCCGGAAACTCCCCATCTTTATCCCACTATACCTGAAGGGACCCAACTTTCTGAACTTTATGTAGCCGGGAATATTGCCTATCTTGACTTCTCAGAGGAGATAATTAAAAATCATTCGGGAGGGAGTAGTGGGGAGATAATGACAGTTTATTCTTTAGTGAATACTTTAACGGAAATACCTCCTATTGAGGGGGTACAAATATTAGTAGCTGGCGAGGAGAGGGAAAGTTTGGCGGGGCATTTAGATATCAGCAGGCCGCTTTTGAGAGACGAGGAGTGGATACAACCTTAGTCAATTAAATAAAAAGGTTCCGAAGGATGGAGATTTCGCTTGAAGAAGGTAGAGAAGGTAGAGAAGGAACGCTTGGATCTATTACTAGTAGAAGGCGGATTTTTTTCTACCAGAGAGAGGGCGAAAAGGGCAATAATGGCGGGAGAGGTTTTGGTAGAAGGTAAAAAGGTCACCAAAGCCGGACAACCAGTCCGGGTAGATAGCAATATATCCTTATTAAAAAAAGATACACCTTATGTAAGCAGGGGTGGAGAAAAATTAGAAAAGGCTATTAAGACTTTTAATCTTTCGGTTAAAGGGAAGCAGGTAATCGATGTAGGTGCCTCCACCGGAGGGTTTACTGATTGCTTGTTAAAGTTTGGGGCGGAAAAGGTCTATTGTATAGACGTAGGTTATGGGCAGTTAGCCTGGAAACTACAAAAAGAGGAAAGAGTAGTATTGATGGACCGGACTAATGTCCGATATCTTACCCCTGATAAATTCGCCAGTCTATTTGAACTGGCTACCATCGATGTCTCTTTTATCTCCCTGGATAAAGTTTTGCCCGCCGTGTATAATTTACTTAAAGACCAAGGGGAGGTTATAGCCTTAATTAAGCCTCAATTCGAAGCTGGTCGAGAATTGGTACAGAAAGGTGGGCTGGTAAAAAAAGCAGAAGTCCACCAGCTGGTAATCCAAAAAGTGGCGGACAAGGCTCGCCAATTAGGTTTCGAGGTTAAAGGATTGACCTTTTCTCCTTTAAAGGGTGCGACAGGCAATATAGAATATCTTATCTATTTGACCAAAAATATCCCCGAAGGAAAAGTAAACGCTCTCTCTTCTTTAATCTCTGAAATAGTAGAAGAAGCTCACCAAGAACTTTCTCCTAAAAAATAAAATAATATGCTATGTATCTCGTTACTTTAGTTAGCCAGTTAAAGTAAAGATTGGCTAACCAGCTAACTGGCTAACTAGCTAACTTAGCCAACTGGTTAACCAGCTACCTAAATTATCTAATACCAGAGGAGTGGGTGAAAAATTAAAAGTTAAAAATAAGCAAGATATTTATTCTAAAATAGGTAAGACCTTTAAAACCCTGCGGAGTGAGATTTTTGGATATAGATATGGAGGAAAATGGGAAGCTAATTTTAGTTTTAATTATTAGTGGCGTAATCACAATAATTTGTTTATTTATTTTTATTAAGGCCAGCACCTGGTTCAGGACTAAGAAATTAAAACAAAGATTTTCCCAGAGCAGATGTGCAGAAAAAGAAGCAGAAAAAATATTGATAAAAAATGGTTATACCATTATAGATAGACAAAAAAGTAAGCCCCTTTTTATCACGGTCGGAGATAAGATCCACCGCTATTCGGTGCGCATCGACTATCTGGTAAAGAAAAAGGGGAAAGTTTATGTGGTAGAAGTGAAAAGTGGAGAGAAAATTCCCTATATCACTAATCGAGAAACTCGCCGGCAAATGTTAGAGTACTACCTTGCTTATCAACCTCGTGGTATTCTTTTATTAAATATGAAAAATAAGAGCATTTCGGAAGTAAAATTTCAGTGGGAGAGGGCTTCTTATCGCCTCTGGCTAATAAGGATAGGCTATTTTTTAGCCGGAATATTTTTTGCTCTGCTCTTATTTTATTTTCTTCGAGGAGGATAAGATGAAATTAAAGAGTGTAGGTCTGGTGATAAATTACGAAAAAAAGAACGCTCGAGAAACAGCAGCGCGCCTTATTGATTGGTTGGAGGCTAAAAATATTCGGGTATATGTAGAGGGAGGAAGTGGCAAACTCGGGGAGAAAGAAGATTTAAGCGGTTGCCTTACCGAGAAATCCCTTAAAGAGGTAAATTTACTGATCTCTTTAGGAGGAGATGGTACTCTCCTTAGAGCCGCCCGATTAGCTGCTGCTGCCGATATTCCTGTTCTGGGAGTAAATTTAGGAGGACTGGGTTTTCTTACGCAAATTGGGACCGAGAACCTGGAAAAATCTCTAACCAGACTGGAAGAGGAAGAATATTTTCTTGATCAAAGGATGATGTTAGATTGTTCAGTAAAAAGGGGAGGTAAAGAACTCAAAAATTTTGTGGCTTTAAATGATGTAGTAATTGGTAAAGGGGCTATTGCTCGAATTATTAAGCTGGCTACTTATGTCAATAATGATTATGTGGTTACCTATTCTGCAGATGGTTTAATAGTTTCTACTTCTACCGGGTCCACTGCTTATTCCCTCTCTGCCGGTGGTCCTATCGTTCATCCTCATATCGAGGCGATGATCCTTGCCCCTATCTGCCCCCATACCCTTTCGGTCCGACCTTTAATCATCGGAGGGGAGGATCAGGTAAAGATTGTTTTGGAATCCGAGGAAAAAGAGATAATGGTTACTATAGATGGACAGGAAGGCTTTATTTTAAAGGCCAAAGATGAGGTAATAGTGAAGAAATCTGAGCGTCAAACCTGTTTAATAACTTTTGGCGAAAAGAATTTTTATGCCATTTTAAGGGAGAAATTAGGCTGGAGCGGTCAGGCAATAGCTAACTAAAGAGTGTAGATGTAGAAGGGCTAAGGGTTAAAAAGAGGACGAGGTGCCTTAAAAGATAATAAAAATGTTAGGGCAGTTAAATCTAAAGAACATTGCTTTAATTAAAGAATTAAGTATAGAATTTGGTGAAGGATTAAATGTCTTGACCGGAGAGACCGGAGCGGGGAAATCTATTATCCTTGATGCTATAAATTTAATCTTAGGTGGTTATGCTACCGTTGACTTAATTAAGGCGGGAGAAGATAGTTTGACAGTAGAGGGCTTATTTTTCCTTTCTCCGGAGGAAAGGGTCTGGATAAATAATCTAAATCCCGATTTAAAGATGGTGGATGAAGAGGGAGCCTTGCTTATCCGGAGGGAGATTAATAGAAAGGGCCGGAATAAGTGCTGGGTCAATCAGAGGTTGACAAATTTATCTTTTCTTCAGGACTTAGGAAATTTTTTAGTAGATCTCCACGGTCAACATCAGCACCAATCCCTTTTGGACCCTTCTAAACATATAGATTTAATAGATAGCCTGGGCGGAGACAAAATAGGCGCCTTAAGAAAAGAATTATCGATTAATTATCGGCTATGGCGGGAGAAGAAAAAAAGATTAACTCAACTAATCAAAGCGCAGGGAGAAAATAAAAGGCGGATAGATTTTTTAAAATTTCAATTAGAAGAAATAGATAAAGCCTCCTTAACTAAAGAGGAGGATAAAATTTTAGAAGAGGAAGAAATAGTCTTAAGGAATGCCGAAAAGATCATCGCTACGATGGAAAAAGCCAATTTTATCCTCTACGAAGGTGGAGCTGAGCATCCCTCTCTGCGGGATTCTTTAACTGAGATAGCTAAAAGTTTTGGGGAGATTGCTTCTTTAGACCGATCGATTGGTCCTATGCAAGAGACTTTGAAAGAGATTATCTATCAACTGGAGGATCTGGTTAAGGAAATAGAGAGTTACAAAGACAAAATAGAATTAGACCCTCAGAGGTTAAAGGAAGTAGAGGAGCGGTTAAATCTCCTCAATAGTTTAAAAAGCAAATACGGCTCTACCATAGAAGAAGTCCTCCAATATCGGGAGAAAATATATCAGGAATTAGTGGCGATGGACTATAGTGAAGAGGAGATAGAAAGTTTAAGCGAGGAGCTAAAGGCTCTGGAAGCTAAGGTAGCCGATGTCTCTTATGCCTTAAGTAGAGAGAGAAAAGAGATAGCGCAAAATCTGGAGGTACTGGTAGTTAAGGAATTAGAGGATTTAAATATGAAAAGCTGCCAGTTTAAAGTGGCTATCCAGCATCATCAGGATGAGGAAGGTCTAAAGATAGACTATGAAAAATATAAGGTGGGACCTAAGGGGATAGATGAGATGGAGTTTATGATCTCTCCCAATGTAGGGGAAGAGTTGCGGCCTCTGGCGCAGATAGTATCCGGAGGCGAGGTCTCTCGAATTATGCTCGCGCTAAAATCTATCCTTTCGGAAGTTGATCAGGTCCCTACTCTAATCTTTGATGAAATTGACAGTGGGGTAGGGGCGCGCTTAGGGGAAGTTATTGCCCGAAAATTGCAAACTATTAGCCAGCGAAGACAGGTAATTTGTGTGACTCACTTACCCCAGATAGCCAGTAGAGCAGAAAAACATTTTTATGTAGAAAAATATGTGACAGGGAAGCAAACCGAGATTCGGGTAGAAGAAATGAAGGGAGAGGAGAGGGTTAAAGAGATTGCCCGCATGTTAGACGGGAACGAGCTAAACGAGATTACCCGGCAACATGCCCGGCAGATGCTGGAAAGATAAAATACAGTACATAGTAATGAGTAATGAGTGGGTAAGAGATATAATAGTGATAGCAAAACGAGCNNCCAGTTAGCTAGTGTGGTAGGGGTCGGATTCCTCCGACCCGTTGTAATAAAGTAAATTAGTAATTAGGTTTAGGTTCAAGAACGACATAATTATTCCCCGGAAAAATGTATTTGGTAACAGAATCATAACCGCGGCTCGATCCCGCGGTATCAATTGCTTCAAAGAAATGTTCCCCGGTAAGGACTTTTATTGTATAAGTTTCTTCTCGAACGTTAGAGAATATTATATCCCCATCCATATAGATATCATACCACCAATCTCCCATAACCGTGATGTAGACTGTTCCGGTGGTAGTAATTACTATTCCACAACCGGCAAGTCCCATCGTCAACAAGGCAACCAGGGTTAAGAGCAGAATACCTTTTAACCAAATATTTTTTTTCATCGAAATTCATCCTCCTTTGGGAAAGATATTTTAAAAGAATTCCTTTTTATCTTATATATAACCTTATATAAAGATTTTTTTCTTACTAAACTGCCCAGCATAACTAAAATAAATAACCAATTTAAATTTAAGCCTCTAAGTCTAAGAAAGAATAGAAAATAAGGTAGCGCGTACCTTTCTTTATAATTTTCGACTTTTAACTTATTATATGGTATATTATAAAAAATCGCAAGAAAAACTTCTGGCGCCCGGTTAAATAAAATAGGTTATATTTCTGGAGATTGCTTCGGTCGCTTTCGCTCTCTCGCCAGGACCATACAGTCGTTAGTCGTTAGTCGATAGTCGATAGCGAAAATATGTGGAAACCCCATGGACAAGCCTGTGGTATTCTGCCCTCCAAATTAATAAAAAATGTCATTGCGAGCGCAAGCGAAGCAATCTCATAATGAGCGGGGGAGTAGCTCCTTGCAAGGACAGGGGGGTTGTCATTGCGAGCCCTGATTTATCAGGGCGTGGCAATCTCAAAACTATCTTACCTTAGCTAAGGGAGCACTAGTTTACCAGTTCTCCAGTTAGCTGGTTAACCAATCTTTATTTTAACTAGCTAACTAAGGAACTGGCGAATTGGCTAACCGGCAAGCTGAATTATCTTAATACTAGCGACAACGACTAACGACTAATCAAAAAGGAGTGATAATTTATGAAATATAAAGGTAAATATGTAATAATTTTTGCCCTCCTCATTTTTTCCCTCAACCTTACCGGTTGTTTCTTATTTCCTCCAATAGAGGAACATGTGGCAGAATGGACGGTTATGGTCTACCTTGATGCTGATAATGAATTAGAAGCCAATGGTATTAAAGATATTAACGAGATGGAGATGGTAGGTTCTACCTCTGAAGTAAATATGGTAGTGCAGGTTGACCGAATCCCTTATAGCGTATTAGCTTCTTATCCTTATGGTCTAGGTTTTTATGATGATTCTTCTAATAATGATTGGACTACTACCCGCAGATATTATATCACTCGAGATTTTGACCCGCTGAAGATAAATTCTCCGGTTCGGGCTTATTTAGGAGAACTTAATATGGGTGACCCGCAAACCTTAATCGATTTTGCCAGTTGGGCAATGACTAATTACCCCGCCAAAAATTATATGCTGGTCCTCTGGAATCATGGGGGAGGATTTCGTTCTCCAGCGGATACCCTCAAGGATATTTGCTGGGACTATACTAACTGGGGGGATAAAATTACTATTCCCGACTTAGAATATGCCCTCTCGGCAATTAGCGCTCAAAGAGGGGGGAAAGTTGATCTGGTGGGAATGGATGCCTGTTTAATGGCAATGATGGAGGTAGCTTACCAGATAAAAGATTATGCTGATATACTCGTAGCTTCCGAAGAAAACACTCCCGCCGATGGCTGGCCTTATGATGCGATTTTAGGTGAACTAGTGAATAATCCGCTCATGTCTCCTGAAGAGTTGGCCAGTGTTATAGTGGATAATTATATTTATTCCTATTCCTCTTTTAGCAATGTTACTCAATCCGCCCTTCATCTAGGCTATATGGATACCTTGGCTGGTCAATTATCTAATTTAGCTTTAGCGGTAATGAGCGATACCCAAACTCCTAAAGATAATTATATTAGCGCTGCGTCTAATGCTCAATACTATTCACAATCACCCTATTCAACGGAAAAAGAATTTATTGACCTTTATGATTTTGCTAATCAACTATTAGTTTATTCCAATAATTCCAAGGTTAAAAATATCGCCTTAAGTATTCAACAAACTTTAAATTATTCAATAATTGAATCGGGATACAGTGGGGGAAAGGTGAGTAAATCTTATGGGCTTTCTATCTATTTCCCCTGGTATAGGGGATATGACTCCTATTATGAGGATACCAATTTTGCTCAAGATACTTTCTGGAGTCAGATGCTTTTACATTTAGGGCTTTAATGATATTATTATCCTATGCTAAAACAAAAATATTTATGGCTTATTTTAGTAATAATTCTGGTGGTGATCCTTTCTCTTTATTTTTTCTATAATCAAAGAGGAAAAGAGGAGGGCACGACGGAGCAAACGACCGAAGAAAGCGAAGAGACAGAAGAATATGTGGAAGTAGAAGAAGCCCCGGTAAAAATAGAAAAGGGAACAGTAGTGGGAATGAAGGCCGGGGAAAAAGAATGGGAGATAGAAGCGGATAAAATATCTTTGTCTCAAGACCGAAAAATGACCATTTTTGAGGAGGTTAAAAAGGTAGTTATTTTTAAAGACAGCAAACCCCATCTCTATATCCAGCTTAATAAATGTATTGCCGATATGGAGAGTAAGAGCATGGAATTAGTGGGAGAGGTGGTAATTGAGACTGAGGAAGAAGATATCTTAAAGGGAGAAAGATTTTACTGGGATGCGGAGGAGGAGACCCTCGTCAATCTGGAACCAGCGGTTGAATTAATCGTCAAAGAAAATAAGATTACGGCTGATTGGCTGACCAGTGATGTTGAACTGAATAACCTGGAATTACAGGGGAAGGTAAATGTAACTTTTAAAATTGATTGAATTGTCGATAGTATTTCTTTTTCTGTCACTGCGGGGAGGACCCTCTTTTGTCGTGGTGAAGAGCTTCCCCTTTTTGTCACTGCGAGGAGCGAAGCGACGAAGCAGTCTCATTTATACTTATAATTAATGATTTTTTATGGACCTAATAGTAAAAGTAAAGGCAGAAAAGGAGTTTTATAGCCTATGAGAAATGGTAAAAGGTTTTATTTTAATAATAGATTTCTAATCACCTCTCTTGTTATCCTATCTCTTATTATATTTTTATCCTTATCCTTGGAACCCCTGGAGGTTTTGGTTTTTGCCCAGCAGGAAGTAGCAGGAGAAAAAAAAGAGACAGCGGAGACAGCAGAAGAAACGAAAGAAAAAGAAGAAAAAGAGACCGCCGAAGAGTCGGAGGTAAACATTCAAGCAGATATGGTGACTTATGATAAGAGTACTGATAAGATGATCTTTAAAGGAAAGGTGGTAATTACCCAAGAAGACATAATTTTAACGGCGCAGGAAGCGGATTTTGACGTAAATAAAAAAATAGGTTACCTGAGGGGAGAAATAAAATTGGTGCAAAGGGATATTACCATTACCGGTGAGACTCTGGAGGCTTATCTTAATGATAAAAGATATCTCTTTCAAGAAAAAGTAGAGCTAATTCAGGAGAGAAAAGACGAAGAAGGGGAAGAAGATAATCTTCTCTGGAATTGTAATAACTTAGAGATATTTACTGACTCCCGGAATTTAACGGCCAGAGGAGGGGTAAAGATTTTAAAAGGGGACTATACTATCACCGCCGAGGAGGCTGTCTATAATGACCAGGAACAAAAGATAAACTTAAGCGGAAAAGTAAGGATAGAAGAAAAAGAGGGTGGCCGCTGGATTAGCGGAGATAAGGCAGTCTTTTATGTTGAGACAGAAAGATTAGAAGTAGAAGGCAAGGTCCAGAGCGGCATCAAATTAGATTAGTTAGACTGATTGGATAATTATACTGATACTGATTAGACTGAAGGTGAAAAAGGCTGCAGGAGGAGAGGTTTCCGGCGCTTTTTGCCCTTAGGACCAGGGTGACAAAATTAGTGCCAGATACCCTTTTACCTTTTATAATAGTTATAGTAGAAATTTGGGAAAAAGGAGGATAAAATAAAAGAAAAATGAAAAAGATAGCCAAGACCATTATATGGAGTTTATTGCTCTTATCAGGGATAGCCGTTACTCTCAGTGGATGTGCCCGGTGGCCTGACGGACCGGAACCACCTCCAGGGGAGCCTGAATATCAATTACAAATAACGGTGGAGGTAAGAGGAGTAATCAATAGTGATGAAGGGAAATATTATATAGTATTAGATACTGATGAAAATCCTATTAATGGACCAGGTAGTGATGTTTCGTATTGGGATGATAGATTTTATTATATCAAATTAGAAGATGGATTCTTTTATTTTGCTCAGGTAAAAGAGGGGTCACCAACGATATCATTGGCCGCTTCATCATACAGCGAGAATAAACTACAAGTAACTATTGCTTTAAGTGATATAGGAGACCCGAGCAGGGTGGATATTAATGTCCTGACTACTGATACAGAGAATAATACTTATGATTCTTTAGATAACTATTTTAGTATAGATACTACTATTCTTGGGTCTAAACCGCCTATAGATGATGGGTTAGACGATTCAGGAGAAGGCGGAGCAGATTTTGATCTAGTGGGAGTTACCACCGTAATAAAGACCGCCTTTTAACTTTATTTAACCGCGCACGAGCAGCTATCCCTTAAGGACTAACAACTGAATCACTTTCCCCCAATAGTTATCTTCTCCGTCGGAAAGGCTTTAATTAAAAACTCTACCCAGATTGACTTGGTTGCCTGTCTATAATTTATAGTAAATTCTCGACAATGCAGATCTCGAGTAAGGGCTACCACGCTATTGTTAAGTTCAAAATCTTCCAGATCTATAATCCCGGTGTATCTAAAACGCCAATCCT
This sequence comes from Candidatus Immundihabitans aquiphilus, assembly GCA_002383355.1. Lineage (GTDB taxonomy): Bacteria > Atribacterota > Phoenicimicrobiia > Phoenicimicrobiales > Phoenicimicrobiaceae > Immundihabitans > Immundihabitans aquiphilus. The sequence continues at coordinate 61,765 of DFYM01000003.1, forward strand.
CGGTTAATGGCAAGTCAATTTTCGAACCTATCTGTTTGTTCCAAGTCATATCATTCAGATTATAAGTAGTATTAAAATTCATTTCCCAGTCCTCTTGGGGGTTATAGGCTAATTTCGCCACTAAATTTCCAAAATTCTCAGTAGCAAAATTGTAATTAGTAGACAGGTCTAATTTAATTTTTTCTACAGGTTTTAAGGTCAGTTGCCCCGTTATAGCATTTACCAGAGGAGAGACATAATCAAAATTAAAGGGAGTAGGCCCCTCTGCTTTATAATAAGTATAAGAAAGAGTAGAGGAAAGATAAGGGCTATAGGCCGCTTTTAAATCTAATTTTCCTCCCACTAAATAACGAGCTTCCCCGGTCAAATAGACATCCTGTTGGAAAATTCCTACCGGGATTAAATCTAAATGTTCACCCAACTCCACAGGTCTTCTAAGATTAATAATATACTCTCCGCGCCAGTTATCTTCCTCGGTGGCGGCTTCATAAAAATGTGCGATGGAGGCATCGAGGTCATAGGTAATTTTAGTATCCCCTAGCGGAGCGGGGCTCTTTTGAAAAGAAAAGAACGGGAGACGGTCAATTATTTTCGAGACATTTTCTCCAGGATAATCATCACCGTCCAGGTCATATCTCTTTTCCGTGGTCAAATTTAAGGTATACCCCTCGCCTTTATATTTTAGTTGCCATTGAGGGGTCAGTTCCAGATCCGCAAATTCTTGACTGGCGGGGTTACTGTCGGTATAGACCAAGACCAGAGCAGAATTTAATTTATCACTAAAAGTATAATCGTAGTTCATTTTAATGTTGCCGTTGATATTTAAATCTTCCTGCTCCAGCCCGGTCCCGCTAAAATTATATCTACCGCTAACTTTAAGATGGTATTTTTCTCCTTGTTTATCCAGATTAAATTGTGATTTCAAAGTATTGTAAGGGACTGAATCCCCGGTTTTACTACCACTATAATTTAAGTTCACTTGAGCTTTCAAGTTTTTTTCGGTAAAATCCTGTTCATAATTTAGCTCGCCAGTTAAGTTTAATCTATCGCTATTCTTTCCCGTAATTTGGTATAAATAGAAGGAAGTCTCTCCCGGACTTTTTTCGTCTCCTATTTCGAGAGTATGTTTAAAACCAGTACCTATCCCTCTTTTTTGTAACCAGTCAATATAGAGCGTTCCGTAGGATTTTTCGGTGACGTAATAATTAAAAAAGGTCTTGATAAACCAGCCGTCAACACTGTTTTGTCCTATCTCCGGTAGGATAGGTTGTTGAGTTTTGCGGTCTAAGAAAACCAAGAAATAAGGGAGAGCAATAATTTTGGTTTTTCCTTCATACCAGGAGATATTACGGGCAATTATTTTATCTTTGGGGTAGATAATTATCTCTCGGGCAGCTATCCGATAGTGAGGTTCGGCTAATTCACAGGTAGTAAAACTTCCCTCCGTAAGTTCCACGGTTTCGGGGAAGTTTTCCATCTTTTCTCCACTATAGTAAATTTTCCCTTTTACGCCTTCCCCGGTCATTTCCCCTTTTAAGCGGAGCAAAATAGTCTTTTTGGTCTTCCAGTTGTAAGTTAGTTCTTCGCAGTAAGTTTCTGTGTCCTCTTGAAGGAAATAAACCTCGCCGGAGGCAAAAAAAAGATTAGTGGTTAAATTAATCTTTAAATGCTCTGACCTTATCTGGATATCCTGATATTTAAGCTCGGCTTTACCCTGCGCAATAATTAAATCCTCGTCTTCTATCTTTTCGAAGGTGATATAGTCGGCTTTTAAGGAAATATCTGAATTTTCAGCCGGTTCTGGTTCCTCCCCAATCACCGGAAGCTCTGGCGCCTCTCCGGCCTCCTGCTCCTGAGCAAAAGATACGAGGCTCAGGCTAATCCTAAAATTCGTCTCGTTACTCCCGCTAATCCCCGTAACCAAAATTAGCCCAAATATTACGATAAAAATTCCCACATTTACTATAGTTCTCATCATATTTAGATTTCCCTAAAAACTATAAATACTAGTACTCCCTTAACTAAGGTAGGATAGTTATGAG
>DFYM01000054.1 GCA_002383355.1 Candidatus Immundihabitans aquiphilus
TCTTCGCTTATATTGGTAGCTAAGTCGGCTATTCTTTCCAAATAACGTCCTACCAGGATCAGTTCTACTGCTCTTTTTATGGTTTTAGGGTCTTCCAGCATATAAGTCAAAAGTTCTCTGAATATTTGATCATTCAAATTATCTACTAGATCATCTTCCTGACATACTTGTTTAGCCAGGGAGGGATTGTTATTTATCAAGGCCTCTATTGAATCCCTTACCATCTTCTCGGCTAATCTAGCCATGCGAGGGAGATCAATCAAGGGTTTAAGCAAAGGTTCTTTTATTAATTCCAAGGACCTTTGGGAGACATTTACCGCCTGGTCGGCTATTCTTTCTAAATGCCCGATAATTTTCATCGTAGAAGTAATAAATCTGAGGTCCATAGCCAAGGGCTGTTTAAGGGCCAAAAGCTTTAGGCAATGGTTATTAATTTCTATTTCCAAACGGTTGATTTCTTTGTCATTATCTATTACTTCCTGAGCCATGGCGGGGTCCCTTTCTACCAAAGCCTTTATGGATTTAGCAATAGCCTCTTCTGTTAAGGAAGCCATCTTTAACAAATTTTCTTTTAGGATATTCAGTTCTTGGTCAAATTGTCTTTCCATTTTATTTATTCTATCCTTCTCCTTATTTTATTTTGGAACAGAGAACCCTCCCCGGTTCCTTTTTAACCAAATCGTCCAGTAATATAATCTTCTGTGATTTTCTGGCGGGGATGGGTAAATATCTTTTCGGTCTTATCACATTCTATCACTTCACCCAACATTAAAAAAGCAGTCCAATCGGAGATACGAGCTGCTTGCTGCATATTATGGGTAACAATGATTATAGTATATTTTTCTTTTAATTTCTGAATTAGTTCTTCCACTTTAGCGGTAGCGATTGGATCTAAAGCCGAACAGGGTTCATCAAAAAGGATTACCTCTGGTTTTATGGCCAGGGCGCGGGCGATACATAGACGTTGCTGTTGCCCACCCGACAGATCCAAAGCTGAGGAATTGAGGCGATCTTTAACTTCTTCCCATAAAGCGGCAGCTTGCAAACTATCTTCTACCTCTTCTCTCAATTCCTCCTTACTTTTAATTAGGCCATTAATTTTGAGTCCATAAGCCACATTTTCAAAGATAGATTTAGGGAAGGGGTTAGGTCTTTGGAAGACCATCCCTATCTTCCTTCTAATATCTACAACATCTACCTCATCGGCATAAATATTTTTTTGGTTAAATAAAACTTCTCCTTCTACTTTAGTCGTTGGAATAAGGTCATTCATCCGGTTAAGGGTGCGAATAAGAGTAGACTTACCACACCCTGAAGGCCCAATAATAGCGAATACTTCATTGCTTCTGATAGTGAGATTTATATTTTTTAAGACCTGGTTTGTCCCATAATAAAAATTTAAATCTTTAATCTGCATTTTTACCTGGTGGTCGGCACTTTGAGGGTTATAATCTACCATTTTTTACTCCTTCTAAATCGATAGCGTAAGACGATAGCGACTAGATCTAAGGCCAAGATTAAGCCTAATAAAACCAACGCTGCTCCGTAGGCAATGGGTACTTGAGATTCGGGATGGGTACCTTCGGTCATTAGGGCGTAAATATGATAGGGTAGGGCTTGGACTTCACTAAAAAGGGAATTAGGGAGTCGCATAGTATAAAAGGTTGCGGCGGTAAAGAGAATAGGGGCAGTCTCACCAGCTGCCCTCCCGATAGCCAGTATCGAACCAGTTAAAATCCCGGAAATTGAGCTGGGTAAGACCACCTTCTGAATAGTCTGCCACTTGGTAGCTCCTAAGGCTAAAGATGCCTCTCGAAAAGTTAAGGGGACGGTTAATAAGGCCTCTTCACTGGCTCTAATAATAGTAGGGAGAATTAATATACCCAAAGTTAAACTTCCGGAGAGGATAGAAACTCCAAAATTTAAAAATTTAACGAATACCGCTAAACCAAAAAGTCCAAAGACTACAGAGGGTACTCCCGCCAGATTATTAATACCGAGACGAATAGTTCTAATTAGTCTATTCTGGGTAGCATATTCCGTTAAGTATATGGCAGCAAAAACTCCCAGAGGTAAAGCGAAGCAGATTGCCCCGGTAGTCAAGTATAAAGTGCCCAAAATTGCCGGGAAGATCCCCCCAGCAGTCATCCCTTTTTGAGGCATCTCGGTTAAAAACTGCCAATTGATCACCTTTATTCCTCTGGAAATAATAAAATAAAACATAATAAAAAGAGAAATCAAAATTATACCCGCCATTAAAGTTAGAAACCAATAGGCTATTTTTTCTTTATATCTTCTTTTTTTGATCAAAGAGCTCTCCCAAATTTAAATTTATTTAAAAGATAATCGGCAGTTAGATTGAGAATTAAACTCCACACAAAAAGGACGCAGGCAATAGCAAATAGAGCACGATAATGATTACTCCCCATTACTGCTTCTCCCATCTCTAAGGCGATGGTAGCGGTCATAGGTCGTACTGGTTGTAAAAAAGAATGAGGAATGATAGCTGCCCCCCCGGCTACCATCAATACAGTCATAGTCTCTCCCATAACTCTCCCCATACCTAAGATAATTGCTGAACCAATCCCGGAAAGGGCTGCCGGGACGGTCACCTTTATTATAGTTTCCCACTTGGTAGCTCCTAAAGCGTAAGACGCCTCTTTGTAATCCTGGGGAACGGAGAAGATGGCCTCTTCCGCTAGAGTAGTGATGGTAGGGATAGCCATTAAGGCCAGGAGTAAAGAGGCAGTTAGTGAACAAAGGCCAACTGGCAGGTCAAAAAGTTTTTGTAACCAGGGACCGAGTAATACCATACCTAAAAAACCATAGATTACTGAAGGGATGCCGGTAAGTAACTCGATAGACAATTTTAAAAAATCTCTTACTCGGGCATTAGCTATCTCGGAAAGGTAAATGGCGGTAGAAACACCGAGGGGGACTGCTATTATCAAGGCCCCCAGAGTAACCCATAAAGAACCCACCATTAAGGGTAATATTCCAAATTCTGCTGGCCTATAAGTGGGATACCAGAACTTCCCCCAGAGAAATTCTTTTAAGCTAATTTCTCGAAAGAGGGGAAGTCCTTCTCGGAATAAAATTAAGGTGATACCCATTAAAAAGAATATAGAAGTAAGGGAAGAGAGGAGGAATATATTTTTAAGTATCTTTTCTTTTAAACGCTCTCTTCCCTTCAAAGCTATTTTCTTTCTCCTTTTTGTTTACTTAAGGCAAAGGAACAAATCCTTGTTCTTTAACTATCTTCTGTCCTTCTTCACTCCAAATAAATTCTATCAGATCTTTAGCTACTCCCTGAGGTGCTCCATTAGTATACATATAGAGTGGTCGAGAAATAGGGTATTTGCCACTGACTACAGTTTCTTGTTCAGGGATAACCCCATTTACGGCTAAGGCCTTTATAGTTTCGTTAAGATACCCTAAACCTACATAGCCTATAGCCCCCTCGGAACTAGCTACCGTAGTAGCTACCGCTTGATTAGAGGCTTGGGCTAGAGCTTCGGGAGTAACTTTCTCCCCTTTTAGTACCAGTTCGTTAAAGGTCTCAAAAGTTCCACTGGCGGAATCTCGGGAGACTACTACTATCTTCTGGTCTTTTCCTCCTACTTCTTTCCAGTTGGTTACTTTACCGGCATAAATATCTTTTATTTGCTCCATACTCAAACCTTCAACTGGATTAGAAGGATGCACTACCACCGCAATCCCATCCATCGCTATAATATTAGAGACCGGACTAATACCTTTTTTCTGACAGAGGAGAATTTCTTCTACCTTCATAGATCGTGAAGCGTCAGCGATATCACAAGTTCCGTCAATCAAGGCGGCGATGCCGTTCCCTGAACCTCCTCCCCGAACTGAGATATTAGCTTGTGGGTTCTTTTGCATAAAGACCTCGGCAGCTGCCTGAGCTATAGGCAGGACCGTAGTCGAACCCTGAAGTACAAGCTGCCCTTCTTGTGCTTGTAAAACTGGGACCGTTAAAGTTAAGATAACACAGGTTAGAATTAATGTTCGCATAATTCTTTTCATTGAATTATACACCTCCTAAAATATTTTTTAAATTCTATTTTAATTTTAAATTTCTAATATTACAATTTGATTACCAATTAATTAAGCTTTGGTTAATTT
>DFYM01000067.1:0-2802 GCA_002383355.1 Candidatus Immundihabitans aquiphilus
AAGGATTATTGGAATGTATCAATGAAATTTATAATGATTTAAAAAAGTAATAGAGGTTAAGATCTGAAACACCTATGCTGACAATAGCTCAGTACAACGGAGAATGAAAATGTTGGGATTTTCGGATGAAAGAAATTCCTTCATTAAAGTTTTGTGCCTTGAGCGTAGCGAAAGGAGTGGTTAATTATGTTGAATCATAAGGTATTAATCATAATGGTATTAGAGTATGATAATATTATTTTGTGATCCCACTGCAAAAAACCTTTAAAATAACCGAAAGATATTCCATAAAAAGCAAGAAAAACAAGGGTGAAAATCGAATATAACAATATAACAATATAACGTTAATATAAAAGGATTTTGCGGCTTTTGTCTAACCCAAAACATAGAAAAAAATCACCTAGAATGGCACCAGGATGATCAGAATGTTTCGGGAAAATAAAGACCATGCGGAATAGATAAGCAATTTTATGGGAAAAGATTTATGAAGGAAAATTTCTCTTGGGAAAAAATTTCGCAGAAAACTTATCGGGTCTACCAGTAAGCTATTGCCGACTGGTAGATCTGAAAAAACTAAAAAAAGAGAGGTTAAAGGAAAATGAATCAGCCTCTGGTCTGTATAATTATCCTTAATTGGAATGGTCTCAAAGATACTTTAGAATGCCTTGAATCAGTCAAAAAAATAACCTACCATAATTATAAAATAATTATTATTGACAACGCCTCGGCAAATGATGAGGCTCATACCTTGCGCAAAAACTGCTCCCGGGATGTTGATGTGCTTTTGACAGCCCAAAATTACGGCTATACTGGCGGCAACAATGTGGGCATTTCCTATGCCCTGGAAAAATACAACCCAGCATACATATTAATTTTAAACAATGATACTATTGTCGATCCCGAATTTATGACAAATATGATTAATGTAGCGGATTCGGACAAAAAAACTGGTATAGTGGGGGCTAAAGTATATTACCATCGTTATCCCAACCTGATCCAGTCTGCCGGAGGAGGAATGAATATGTATTTGGGCAAAGTATATCATATAGGGGGGAAGAAATTTGATAAGGGTCAGTTTGACATGCAACGAAGCGTGGCTTATGTGGTGGGTTGCTGTATGCTGATTAAAAGTGAGGTTATAAAAAAAATCGGTCTGCTGGATGAGCAATTCTTCTGCTATTGGGACGAAAGTGACTATTGCTTTCGTTGTCGAAAAGCTGGTTACGATGTAGTCCATTCTCCTCAGGCCTTGGTCTGGCATAAGAAACCGGTCAAACTTAAAATATGGGAACGCACTCCCAAAAAAACTGCTCGCTCGATAATATCATATTATCCGTTCAGGAATAATTTCTTATTTATGCGTAAACACGCCAGGAGAATAGAATACATAACATTTATTCTTTATTTTTTCACCTATAATTTTATATTTAACACAGGTGCTTGTTTGGTGTACCATCGCGATTTAATAAGATTTAAGGAGTTTTTAAGAGGGATATTAGATGGGGTAAAAATAAAACCGTTTACATATTATTATGAAAAAAATTACATTACTTTATGAGGACACTAAGCATATAAAGTTTTTATCACTATAATTATTATCAATCGTCTATGAGGAGAATGAAAATTGTACTTACTGAAACCTAAATGAGGAAATGTTGAGTGATTTAAAAATGGAGCAATGGAGCAAATCATTTTCAACTAGAAAACTTATAATTTTTTCAATGTCTCTACAACTTGCTCTTATTGGCTTAATTAGTTTAAGTCAGTTAGGGATTGAAATCCCTATTTTGAGGCAAGCAGTTGGCTTTGTTTTCCTTACTTTTATCCCTGGTATGCTTATTTTAAGGATTCTTAGGATTCATAACATAGGTATAGTAGAAAGCATGCTCTATACGGTGGGTTTAAGCATTGCCTTTGTTTACTTTGTGGGCTTATTTAATAATCTTGTTTTACCCTTAATAGGTATTTCCAGACCCATTTCGCTTTTTCCGGTAATCATTAGCCTTACTGTTTTTACCTTCATCCTTGGTGTTATAGCGTATTTGTGGGATAAAGATTTCATTCCTCCTGACCCGGTGGTGAACCACTTTAATGTGGTGAACCACTTTAATAAAGGAGAAGCTTTCTTATCTCCTTATTTGCTCTTAATTTTACCTCCTATAATGGCTGTTTGGGGACATATTTAGTTAATACTTATCAGACATTCATGCCGCTGAAGTGGCACCAGCAGAAAGATGAAAATAGGGCTATGATGATTAATTTTCAGGATAGTGAAGGAGGAATAGCCATCACCGATAACGAAGAGTATGCCAGCATGATCAAAATAATGGGTTTGCACGGGATGAGCAAAGACGCCTGGAAAAGGTTCAGCGATTCAGGTTACAAACACTACCAGGTTCTTTATGCCGGGTATAAATATAACATGATGGACTTACAGGCGGCCATTGGCATTCATCAACTGCCAAGGGTGGATAAATATTGGCAGAGACGGCAGGAGATTTGGGAAAGATACAATTAAGCTTTTAAGGACATGCCATTATTTGCGCCGGCCCCGATTGAACCTGACACTAGGCACGCCTATCATTTATATACTTTATTGCTTGATATAGATAATTTGCCGAATGGATTTCCGATAAAACGGTTTCATTGCCCCTTTCGGCAAAGTTAACAGATGAGGATGTAGGAGATGTGATTGAGGCGGTGAGAGGGATTATAAAAAGTAATGTTGAAGATGGGGGTATTAAAATAATGCGTGAAATAAAAAAGGAGTATGTGGTGACCGATGATAATCGCAAGAGAGCA
>DFYM01000067.1:2957-3143 GCA_002383355.1 Candidatus Immundihabitans aquiphilus
GATGCGCGAGATATAAAAAAGATGCGAGGATATAGCGATTATTATCGGATAAGGGTGGGTGATTATAGAATAGGATGTAAGTTAGAAGCGGAGAACAGAATCATCTTTTATAGGGTAAAGAGTAGAAAAGATATTTATAAGGTTTTTCCGTGAAGAAGGCCAGATGAGATGACAAAGCAAAATATT
>DFYM01000068.1 GCA_002383355.1 Candidatus Immundihabitans aquiphilus
GAGGCAATTCGCATATTTATTATGTTGGTCTAAATGTGTTATAATGGCAAAAAATAGAACTTTTTGAAAATTTTCCAACCAAATATATCCAACCAAATATAGGTAGTACTTTATTGGCTAAGGTAGGATAGTTAGGAGATTGCTACGGGGAGCACTCAAATAAATATTGAGTGCTCCCCTCGCCATGACATTTTTTATTTGGTCATGGTGAGGGGGAAGCAAAGCGACCGAAGTGATCTTAAGAGGCATAACCTATCTTATTAACCGGGCAGTAGTTAATTATTAAAAAGGAATTTTTATTTTTCTGAAAAACCAAGAAATGGTAGAAAAAGAAGAGGGGGGAGCAAGAGAGAGAAAAAATCTGAAGAAAATAATTTACTTAAGATAAAGATGATGGACTAATAATGGAGTAAATAATGGAGTAAAGCCTAATAAAAATAAAGTTATTTATTTTCACGGAGGTTAGAAATAAAATAAGAAATGCTCCCTAAGAAATCGTTACCTGAAGATAGTTTTGAGAGTAGCACGGATTACGATAAGTTTTCCCAAAAAGAGATCTGTAAAGCATTTTTAAAAGAATATAATAAGAAAAATAAAAAAGATTATCGCTTCCTTCGCCTGGGTGACCCTAATAAAAATGAACCTACTTGTATTTGTGCTGATGATTTAAATATAGAGATTGCCCCGGTCTATTATAATCAGGAAGAAGCAAAGGCAGCCTGGGGTTTAGTTAAGCTAATGAAAAAACGGGAGAAGGAAAAAGGTTCTAAATATAAGAATAAGGATAAAGAGGATTGTTTAGCTGAGGCAACTTTGATGTTTGGTGATTCTTTAAATGAACGAATAAATAGTAAAAATGACCGGATATATAATTATAAAGGTAAATTGGTTTTAATTATCGAGGAGGGTATGGGTCTAACGGAAAAAGAGTCGGTAGAGTATTATATAAAACAGGGGAAAAAATTTAATAATAAAGTTTTTGACGAAATTTGGTTGATGTTACAATCAGGTGGCCATTATAGAATTTATCCCTTAAAATAATAAATAAGGGTTGCCTGATTCACAGTAAGAAGCTAAGTTTCTACTATAATTGGTTATGGGTTATCCTCAAAGCCATATAGCCCGAATGAGTGGAGAGAAGGGAGTAACTTTTGAAGATTGGATGTCATATTTCCATTGCTGGAGGGATAGAGAATTCAGTCGGCAGAGCAGAAAAATTAGGCTGCAATACGATGCAGATCTTCTCTAAAAATGCCTCTACCTGGCGGGAAAAAGTATTAAAAACGCAGGAAATAGAAAGCTTCCGAGATAATTTAAAAAAATCAAATATTAGCCCGGTTTTTATTCATACCTCTTATCTTATTAATCTGGCTTCTCCTTCAGAGGAACTTTATTTTAAATCCATTGCCGCTTTTTTAGAAGAGATGAAGAGGGCAGAACTTTTATTGGTTGAGCCTTATCTAATTGTCCATCCGGGGGCTCATAGAGGAGCCGGGGAAGAATACGGAATGCAGAGGATAATTAGGGCGCTTAATCTTATTTTTGAAAAGAGTGTCGAGTTGAATTTAAGGACCAGGATATTATTAGAAAATACGGCTGGGTCAGGGNNCTGGTTCAGGGACTAATCTGGCTTACACTTTTAGGCAATTGAAGAGGATGGTAGAAGGGGCGGGGGATAGTCAAAGAATAGGAGGTCTCTGCTTGGATACCTGTCACGCTTATGCTGCCGGCTATGACCTTACTGGCAAGGAAGGGTTGGAACAGACCTTAGAAGAAATTGATCGAAATTTAGGTTTAGGGCAGTTAAAAGTGATACACCTTAATGATTCCCGTTATCCTTTAGGCTCACGAAAAGACCGTCATATGCATATTGGTAAAGGATATATCGGACTTGAGGGTTTTCAGGAGTTGGTAAACCATAAGTATCTAAAAGACCTCCCTTTTATCCTGGAGACTCCTAAAATTAGCGAACAAGACGATGGGGAAAATATCAGTCTGGTGAAGAGTTTAGTGTAAGCCAGTGGAAAAATAAATGTCGATAGAAATAGAAGTAGTTTTAAATAATTTAAACAATCATAAGGAAATAAGTTCTAGTCTTACTGCCTGGAGACATCTCTCCGCTAAGCCCGCGGTTTACGAAGAATTTCCGGAGTGGATAGAGGATAAGTTAGTCCGCATTTTGAAGGAAAAAGGTATTAGCCAGCTTTATTCTCACCAGGCTTCAGCCTTAAGCTTAATCAAAGAGGGGAAGAATGTAGTAGTAGTGACTCCTACTGCTTCCGGTAAGACCCTTTGTTATAACCTACCGGTTCTCGATTGTATTTTAAAAAAGGAAAGTAGCCGGGCTATTTATCTCTTTCCCACTAAAGCTTTATCCCAAGATCAATTGACGGAATTATATCAATTAGTTGCAGCTTTAGATGAGGGGATTAAGACCTATACTTATGATGGAGACACCCCTTCCCCTGCTCGACAGGCGATTCGCAAACAAGGGCAGATTGTAATAACCAATCCGGATATGCTCCATTTGGGGATATTACCTCACCATACTAAATGGTTAGAGTTATTTCGGAATTTAAGATATGTAGTGATTGACGAAATTCACATTTATCGAGGGGTATTCGGAAGTCATGTGGCTAATGTCCTGAAAAGATTAAAGAGAATTTGTCGATTTTATGGCTCGAATCCCCAGTTTATTTGTTGCTCGGCTACTATCGCCAATCCTCGAGAACTTGCCGAGAAGATGGTAGGAGAAGAATTTGTTTTAGTCGACAATAACGGCGCTCCTCAAGGGGAAAAACATTTTTTGTTTTATAATCCCCCGGTAATTAACAAAGAGTTAGGGATTAGGAAAAGTTTGGTTAAAGAAGTTGCTCGTTTGGTAGCTTATTTTTTAAATTATGACCTACAAATTATTGTCTTTGCTCGGAGCCGTCTAACTACTGAGGTCTTAGCCAGTTATATAAAAGATTTTTTGGCAAAGACCGGAAGGCCGAAGGAGATAGTCCGGGGTTATCGGGGAGGATATTTACCGGACTTGCGGCGAGAAATAGAGAAGGGTTTAAAGAAGGGAGAGATAAAAGGAGTAGTAAGCACCAACGCCTTGGAACTTGGGATAGATATCGGTCAGCTGGATGCCTGCTTTATGGCGGGATATCCCGGGAGTATAGCCAGTACCTGGCAACAGGCCGGGAGGGCAGGACGCCGAAGCAAAACTTCTATGGCTATGTTAGTTGCTTCTAGCAGCCCCCTGGATCAGTTTATGGTAAACCATCCCCAATATTTTTTCGGAGAATCGCCGGAGAGAGGAGTGATTGACCCGGGTAATTTAAACATTTTAATAAATCATATCCGCTGCGCTTCTTTCGAATTACCCTTTGGAGAAGGGGAAGATTTTGGAACAAAAAAACTTAGAGAAATATTGGAGTATTTAGAGGAGAAGGGTGTACTCCATTATGTAGAGAAGAAATGGTATTGGATGAGTGAGGCTTATCCCTCCCAGAAGATAAGTTTGCGTAGCGTTTCCTTAGATAATTTTGTGATTATGGATACTAGCGAAGAGCCGGTGCAGGCTATTGGTGAAGTGGATAAGACCAGCGTCCCTACCCTGCTTTATGAAGGGGCTATTTACCTACAGGAAGGCGAACAATACGCTATAGAGAGGCTGGATTACGAGCACCGAAGGGCTTACGCTAAAAAAGTTGAAGTCGATTATTATACCGAGGCCTTTACTGAGACCCATATTCAGGTTTTAGAGGTTAGGGAAAAGGCCGAAGAGACTAATTTAGAATATGCCTGGGGGGGAGTGAAAATTACTACTCTTGCTACCCATTATAAAAAGATAAAATTCTATACCCATGAAAATATTGGTAGAGGGGAAATATCTCTACCCGCGGAAGAGATGCACACTACTGCCTGGTGGCTTTCCTTGAACCATAAGATTAGTGAATTGGAGGGAGGTCGGGAAGGCGAGCTTGCTTCTTTTAATTTAAGTAGTGGTCTTTTAGCTTTAGCCAATGTACTTATCAATGTAGTACCTATTTATGTAAGTTGTGATCCTCAAGATATCCAGGCAGTCCCCGAAGTGCGTTCTATTTTTACGGGCCGACCTACTATTTATATCTATGATAATTATCCCGGGGGAGTAGGGTTTAGTGAAAAAATGTTCGAATTACGAAGGGTTTTATTGAGGGCGGCTCAAGAATTGATTCAGCATTGTAGTTGTGAAAGAGGCTGTCCTTCTTGTGTAGGACCTATTGAAGAAGTAGGGATAAAGGGTAAGGAGAGTGCCCTTATAATTTTAGGAGAGGCTTTAACCTGATTATGGATGAGCTAAAGAGAAGAGGGGAAAAGATAGAGGAGTTAAGAAAAGATATAGAGAAGATTACTTCATCGCCAAAAAATAAGGGCCACGGAGCGAGCGAATTCAGAGCCAGAGAAGAGGTAAAAATAGAAGAAGTAATAGCGGGTAATTTTTTTCCTACTCCTTTTGGGTCGAGTTTTGTTCGGGAAAATTATTTTCCTCTGGATTACCGCTGTGGAGAAGTGGAACTTTTTCGGATTTTCCAATCTTCTCCCCAGATTGTTTCTCGTTTAGCCCGCGATGACCGACTAAAAGAAATAGATCTTCGCCAGGCAGTTTTTTTAGATACAGAGACTACTGGCTTGGCCGGCGGAACTGGCACTTATATCTTTTTGGTAGGGATAGGATATTTTGCCGACAACCAATTTTGTATCCGCCAGTATTTTATGCGAGATTATAATGAAGAACCTGCCTTATTATCAGCATTGAATGATTTACTGGGTAATTTTAAAGCTGTGGTTACTTATAATGGCAAGACCTTTGACCTTCCTTTAATGGAAAGCCGTTATATTATGTCCGGGATAAAGATGAACTGGGAAGACCCTTATCATTTTGATCTTCTTTACCCTGCCCGCCGCCTCTGGAAGAGAAGATTGGAGAGCTGTTCTTTATCTACCGTAGAAAGAGAGATACTGAAGGTTAAGAGAGCGGAAGATGTACCAGGGTATCTTGTCCCGGAAATATATTTTCAATACTTAAAGACCAGAGATGCTCGGGCATTAAAACTAGTCTTTGAACATAATTTGCAGGACGTCCTGTCTTTAGTGGCCCTGGTCAGCAAAATGTGTGTTTTAGTAGAAAACCCCCTGAAAAATGCAGAAGGGGGAGTGGATATCTTAAGCCTGGGGAAGATGTTTGATGAAGAGAAAAGGTATGAACAAAGCAGTCGGTATTATACCGAGGCTTTAAAATATCATTTAGGCGAGCGAGAGAGGGAGGAAATATTAAAGCTAGCCTCCTTTGCTTACAAAAAACAGGGAAAGTGGGAAGAGGCTGAGAAGTTGTGGAAAGAGATAATCAAAAGAAGTCAAGAATTTATTTATTATCCCTATGAAGAATTAGCCAAGTTTTACGAGCACTACTTAAAAGATTATCCCCAGGCCGAGCAGATAGTAGAAGAGGCTTTAGGCAGAGTAGAAAATATTTTTCAGAGAGAAAAGTTACAATATCGTTTAAACCGGATAAAGAAAAGGAGACAGGCTACTTTTTTATAAAAGGAGCAAAAGATGGAGAAGAAGAATTATACAATGAAGGATTGGCCAGATGAGGAAAGGCCGAGGGAGAGACTAGCCAGATATGGGGCAGAATATTTGACCGATGCCGAATTGTTGGGGATAATATTGGTTAAAGGTTATCAAGGTAAGACTTCCGTAGAAGTTGCCCAGGAAATATTAGCAGAGACTAAGGGACTGAGAGGGTTAGATTCTTTGAGTTTTTCCGAAATGAGTGCGATCAAGGGGATTGGACTGGCAAAATTTGCCCAAATAAAAGCCGCGCTGGAGATAGGTAAGAGGTTATTAAGAGAATCTAGTTCCCCCAAAAAGAAAGTTTATAATGCCGCGGATTTATTTGATTATTATGGTCCTTTGATGAGAGA
Source organism: Candidatus Immundihabitans aquiphilus (assembly GCA_002383355.1). Lineage (GTDB taxonomy): Bacteria > Atribacterota > Phoenicimicrobiia > Phoenicimicrobiales > Phoenicimicrobiaceae > Immundihabitans > Immundihabitans aquiphilus. The sequence goes on from DFYM01000068.1 coordinate 5,961, forward strand.
TTTGAAAAAAGAAATATTTAAGTTAGTGTTACTGGACGTAAAGAATAAGATTATTAAAGATGTGGATATTTCTGTAGGAAGCTTGACTGAAAGCCTTGTCCACCCCCGTGAAGTGTTAAGGGATATAATTAAAGAATCTGCTGCCTCGGTTATATTTTTACACAACCATCCCAGCGGGGAATCAAACCCCAGCAAGAACGATATAGATATTACTAATCGTCTAGTGGAGATTTGTGAACTAATTGGAGTAAGGGTGCTCGATCATATAATTATTGGCGATGGTAATTTTACCAGTTTTGCCCAGGAAGGTTGGTTAAATATTAATCTTAAGTAAAAAGGAAGAGGAAAACAGTAAAGTAATAAAAATAGTAATAAAATAATAAGCCAAGAGAAAAGGAAGGGACAAAAAAAAGAAGTAGGTATATAGGAATATGAGTATGAAAAGTAATTTAGTAGTAGAGTATTGCCCTTATTGTGGCAATAAGTTAATTAGAAAAAAGATAGAAGGGAGAGAAAGATTATTTTGCTCTAAATGCGGGAGGATCTATTACGAAAATCCTACTCCCGTAGTCGCTGCAGTAACCAGAGATGAACAAGGAAGAGTGTTACTGGTAAAAAGAAAGATAGAACCGCAGAAGGGGGGATGGGCACTCCCTGGTGGCTTTATGGAGATAGAGGAAACCCCGCTTCAAGCCGCTTTAAGGGAATTAAAAGAGGAAACGGGGATAATCGCAAAGGTTAAAAGATTGATAGGGGTTTATTCTAATCAAAGTAAAATTCATGGTTATTTAATTAATATAATCTATGAAACAGAGGTTCTGGAAGGGGAACCCTGCGCGGGTGATGATGCGGAGGAGGCAAAATTTTTTACTGTCGACCAGCTTCCTCCTTTAGCCTTTTGGTCTCATCAAGAGGCCTTAGCCGAAGTGCTAAAATAAGCAGTAAACAAGTAATAAAATAAGTAGATAAATATTGATTGGAGGAAAAGATGGTGGAAAAGGCAACTTTTTTTAAGGTCAGGGAATTGAAGGCCAAGAAAATGTTAGAGGATTCTACTTTAAGGGCGGTAGCCAACAAGAATACGATGGTAACTTTTTTTGAGTTCGGGCCTAACACTTCAATTATGCCCCAACATAAACACCCTCACGAACAAACTTCTGTGGTATTAGAAGGTTCAGTAAGAATGGTAGCTGGGGGGGAGAGCAAAATTTTAAAGGTAGGAGAAGGGGTGGTAATTCCTCCTGAGGTGGAGCATGAGGTTTTTCCCTTAGAGCCAAATACTAAAGTTCTGGATGTTTTTTATCCTCTGCGGGAAGATTATCTGGAATAGAAGCAAAATAAATAAAACCATAAAAGAGAGGAAGGATAAGAAGTTAAAGGAGAAATGAATGCAGATCTTAGCTTTAGATTTTGACGGAGTAATAGTAGATAGTGTTTGGGATTCACTTTTTGTTAGCCATAATGCCTATTTAAGATTGTACGGACCAGAAAAGAAGAAGAATTTTGGGGGAAAACTTTTTACCTTTGAAAGCTGGGAAGAGATTAAAAAAAAGTACAAAGAAGAGATCAGCTATTATTATTCTTTAAGACCTTACATTCGGGGAGCCGCTGATTATGGGCTAATCCAAAAATTAATGGAAGAAAAAAGGGTAATCAAAAGTCAGGAAGAGTTTGATCGATATAGAGAATCAGCAGAGTTTGATTTTGCTGCTTATGAAGAGGAATTTTATAAAGAAAGAGCGCGGCTACAAAATATAGATTACCGAGCCTGGTATAATTTAGAACCACCATATCCTCAGGTGATAGAGGGGATAAAGAAATTATTAGAAGAGGGAGTCAAAATTGTTATCGCTACTTCTAACCGACGAGAAGCTATTGCCAAAAGTTTTACGCCGGAATATTTTGGCTTTACTATTGACCCGGAGGATATTTGGGATAAGAGATATGGGGAAGAGAAATCTGAACAGATGCGGCAGATAGTAAAATTGTACGGAGTAAGATTCGAAGACCTCTATTTTGTAGATGATCAAGTAAGTCACCTGATTAAAGCCAAACGCTTAGGGGTAAAGGTCTTTTTAGCCGGGTGGAGTTATGCTACGAAGGCCCAGAAAGAAGAGGCACATCGACAAGATATCCCGGTAATGGAGAGAGAGGAAGAATTTTATCCAGTGATTAAGGAGGCTTTAAAAAAAGGATTGACTGAAAATAATTTCTAAGATAAGTAGGTGAAAAGTAATGGAATGTAATATTGAAAAAAACAAGAGGAGATGTAGCTGTAGTTATGAACCTTGCAGCAGGAAGGGCAAGTGTTGCGAGTGTATTACCTATCATTGGAATATGGGTGAGCTTCCTGGCTGTCTGTTCCCACTTGAAGTAGAGAAGACTTATGACCGCTCGATTGAAAAATTCGTGGAAACCTATAAATAGATTATTATTTAGTATATGGTATTGAGTATCGAGTATATAGTAAAGAGAATAGTAGCAGGATATTAGTTATCCTGTTATCCAGTTATCCAGTTATCCAGTTATCCTGTTTACTCGTTACTCGGTTTGGTAAAGATTAGTTAACGGGGCACTAGCAAACCGACTAACTGGGTAACTATATTAGTTTTTAGGGTATTCTCATTCTATTTAAGGGCCAGAAAACTGCCCAGGCCTTGCCTATCACGTTCTTGCGGGGGACAAAGCCCCAATATCTACTATCGCTACTATTGGAGCGGTTATCTCCTAAGACAAAATAAGAATCAGGAGGTACGGTAAAAGCGGGTAAGTCTTCGAAAGACCTATATTTTACATAAGGTTCTTCTAACTTTTCGTCGTTGAGGTAGACTTCGCCATTGATAATTTGAATTTTATCTCCCGGAATGCCGATTATTCTTTTAATATAATTTCGTTTGGTTTCTAAAGGAGGTTTAAAAATTATTATGTCACCCCTTTGGGGAGGTGTAAAGCGGTAACTAATCTTATTAGCGATGAGTCTTTCGTTATCCTGAAGAGTTGGTTCCATTGAAGCGCCTTTTACTACTGTGACTTGTCCTATAAAGGTAATAATTAGGAAAGCAATTATCCCGGCACTGATTACGGTTTCTAACAATTCTCTAAGCATAGACTTTTTTCCTTTGGAGGCATCTTTCTTCAGCTCTTTTGCCTTTTTATTATCCTTTTTTTCTGTTTTTTCCATCTTGGTCCTCTTTCTGCTTTATAAAGATTATAAATATTTTCCGTAAATTCTGGATCTAATCTAAGTTATTATTGGTTTAGGGGAAATTATTGAAACTAAATTAAGCTATTTTTAAAAATTAGTCGGTTAAGGGTTAACCAGCTACCTTTTACCCTAACAACGAGGCTTATTATACCATATTTTGTAATTTTATCCAAAAATTTATGCCCCAACTTTAAGTGTTAGTTAAATTTCAAAAGTGGGCTAAATTTAAATCAGTATTTTTTAACTTTTTGACTACCTAAAAACTCATCTTCCTGCCAGAATCTTACTTCCGATAAACCAGATTCCTGATCTGGTATTATCCGAAGTTGGATTCTCTCCTGTAGTGCTGCACTAAGTTTACTGTTTTTGGGTAGTCCGCTTTTAAACTTTAAATCATTAAAAAACGGTGCACTTTTGATTTTTATTTGACAACACACATATTTGACTTGACAAATAGTAATTTATACTATATAGTAATAATAAGAAATGTGGGGTTTAAATAAATTTATACCCTTAAATAAAATAGTAAAAGGTAGACGAAAAATATTGGATAAAATAGTTTCTTATTGTAAAGAAAGATTGGAAAATAAAGGTTTCAGGATTACCCCTCAACGCATGACTATTTTTTGTTGCCTGGTGGAGTCAAAAGATCACCCTTCTGCTGAGATGGTATACCAAAAGGTAAAAAAAGAATTTCCCAATATATCTTTTGATACGGTCAATCGGACTTTACTTTCTTTGTGGGAAAAAGGCTTGATTAGAATAGTGGAAGGTGGTAGTGGGCCAAGACGATTTGATGCCAATTTAAAAAAACACCATCATTTTCGTTGTAGCAACTGTAAAAGAATTATGGATTTTGATTGCCCAGAATATGATAACCTTAAAATACCAGAAGATATCGCCAATAGCTGCCAGGTTTTTCGACAAGAAATTATACTGGAAGGTCTATGTCCAGACTGCCTTCAAAAAGAGGAGGTGGTTCATAAATCTCTGAGTAAAAAATAAAAGTTTAGATGCAATTAGAGGCTTTGTGAAAAAAGGCGTAGGTAAATCAGAAATATTGAAATAAAATTAAAAAATAAAGGAGGTTTCCAATAATGGGAACAAAAGGAAGAGAAATAGTAGGGATGGATGTTGAGCAGAATATCCAAGGGGAACAGTGTGCTATTGAGGCATACCAGAAATTATCGAAGATGTTCAAAGATAAAGATTCAATCACCTATCAGCTGGTTTTAGAAATTTTAGAAGATGAAGTTGAACATGAAGAGGATCTGGAAGCTTTGTTAGAGGATCTGGAATTAATGTAAGGTAATGTAAGGTAAAGAAAAATAAAAGAAGGAATTGATTTAAAAAAAGTTTGAGGTGAAGAATAATGGAAAATACAAATATAAATGAGACAAAAATGCCTTTGATTGGTGATTCCTTGCCGCAGATGAAAGTAGTTACCACTCATGGAGTGAAGTTATTACCTGATGATTATGCGGGAAAATGGCTGGTCCTTTTCAGCCACCCAGCTGATTTTACCCCCGTATGCACTACTGAGTTTGTGGCCTTTGCTAAGAGAGTAGGTCAGTTTAAGGAATTAAATTGTGAATTGTTAGGTTTATCTATTGACCAGGTCTTTGCCCATATTAAATGGGGAGAGTGGATAGAAGAAAAGCTGGGAGTAGAAATTCCCTTCCCGATTATTGCTGATGACGGGACAGTGGGAAAGAGGCTGGGTATGATTCATCCTAATCAAGGAAGCAATACAGTAAGAGCAGTTTTTATTATTGACCCCAAGGGAATTGTGAGAGCAATTTTATATTACCCCCAGGAATTGGGAAGGAATATGGATGAAATCGTGCGAATGGTAAAAGGCTTACAGGTAGTAGATAAAAATAAGGTATCATTACCGGCGAATTGGCCAAATAATGAATTGATTAAGGATCACGTAATTGTGCCACCGCCTAAGGATGTAAAGACTGCCAAAGAGAGGCTACAGAGTAAAGAATTCGAGTGCTACGACTGGTGGCTTTGCCATAAAAAATTATAAGGAGGATTAAAATAATGACTCAAAAATATGAAGTCTACAAATGTGAGCTTTGTGGTAATGTAGTTGAGGTCTTACATAGTGGTAAAGGTGAACTGGTTTGTTGTGGTCAGCCGATGAGGTTACTGGAAGAACAGACCGCTGAGCAGGCCAAAGAAAAACATGTGCCGGTTATAGAGGAGACCGCTGAAGGTATTAGAGTAAAAGTGGGTTCCGTACCCCACCCTATGGAAGAAAAACATTATATTGAATGGATAGAGATAATTACTAACCAGGGAACTTGTAAAAAATTCTTAAAACCGGGAGATACCCCAGAGGCAGAATTTGAAGAGGTACAGGGATTACAGAAGGTCAGAGAATACTGTAATATTCATAATTTGTGGAAATACGAAAAATAGTTAACCAGAAAAAAGGCAGGGTAAAGTCCCTGCCTTTTTTCTTTCTGAAGAAAATGAGGTTTATTTATTATTTTCTTATTACCGGGTTATGAGAAAAAATTGACCAACTTTTCTATTACTGGTTGCCGGCGATCGGGAAGTTTCAAAAATAGTTAATAATAATTTTTATCAACGTCTCTCTCAATATAATTACGATGCCACAATCTTTTATATAGAGGAGAAGGACCATGTTTCTATTGACTATGATTTGGGGAAGGAAGGTGACTCAGTTTTTCCTCTTATTCTTAATTGGCTGAAAAAATAGTAATAAACATAATCATGGTCCGGAAATTGTATAATATGTCCTGGATAACACCTACATATTTAATTTGAAATTTTTAAGTTTGATGTGTTAACATAAGTAAATTAGTGCTCCGTTAACTAAGGTAGGATAGTTATGAGATTGCCACGGGGAGCAAAGCGACCGAAGCAATCTTAAGAGGCATAACCTATTTTATTATAACCGGGCACTAGAAAAGAGAAGAGGAGAGTTTTATTATAATATAATGAAGACTATAGGGATAATAGGTTATAAAAAAAGCGGGAAGACTACTTTGATTTTAAAATTAGCTGAGGAATTAATTAAAAGGGGTTACCGAGTAGCCGCTATAAAGCATACTAACGAAAGGATTGATAAGCCAAATACCGATACTTCAAGGTATCAAGAACTTCTGAGCCAGGTAGCAGCAATTGATCCAGAGGAAACAGTAATATTTTTAAAGGGAAAAAAGAATCTGGAAGAAATTATCCCTTATTGGGATATGGACATCGTCCTAATCGAAGGTTTTAAAGGGGAAAAGACTTTCCCCAAAATTGTATGTTTAAGAGAAGAAAGCGAAAAAGCTCAGTTATTTGATGGATTACAATTATGTACTGCGGGTTTTGCCTCTCCCTCGCTGCCGGTCAAATCCCGCCTCTTTGACTTTAATATTTTGGAAGAAGAAGATATAAAGAAGATGGCAGATATGGCAATCGAGAAATCTTTTAAGTTGCCTAATTTAAATTGTAGAGCTTGTGGTTATCTCGATTGTTATAGCTTAGCGCAGGAAATTGTGAAGGGGAACAAAACCATTAATGATTGTCTTTCTTTGAAGCCCTCTACTTTGGTAAAGGTAGATGGTAAGATCATCTCGATGAACCCCTTTATTTCCCAGATGGTAGAAAGTACTATTGCGGGACTTTTAAGTCCTTTAAAGGGTTTTACTAAGGGGAACATTGAGATAAAGATAGAGAAAAAAATAAAATAAATATAGTTACTTAGTTAGCCAGTTTGGCGGTTTGCCAGTTATAAGATAAAACTAGGTACGAAAAAAAAGGGGGTAGTTCGGTAATGTCAGTAGTTTTCCTAGAACCAAAGACCGAGATTCAGGAAAAGGTAAAGATAAAAAAAGAAAAGATCTATGATACTATAATAATCGGGGGTGGTCCGGCCGGACTAACCGCGGGTATTTATCTTGGCCGCGCCAGAATGAAGGTCTTATTAATTGAAAAAGCTATGCCCGGCGGACAGGCGGTACTTACCGAAAGTATAGAAAATTACCCTGGATTTGCCGAGGGAGTAAGCGGTCCTGAACTGATGCAACAGATAGAGAAGCAAGCTAGGCGATTTGGCTTGACCATCGGATATGGTGAAGTTAAAAAATTAAAGGGAGAAGAAAAAGATAAAATAAAAATAGTAAAAACAGGGGAGCAAGAATATAAAGCCTTAACGGTTATTGTGGCTTCGGGAACAGAGGCCAAAAAATTAGGAGTACCAGGGGAAGAGGAATTAAGAGGGAAGGGGGTCTCTTATTGTGCTACCTGCGATGCCCCTTTCTTTTCCAATCAGAAGGTAGTAGTAGTAGGGGGAGGAGATACTGCCTTAGAAGAGGCTTTATATTTGACCAAATTTGCCCGAGAGGTTGCCATTATCCACCGCCGGGATAGATGGAGAGCTACTAGAATATTGCAGGAAAGAGTTTTTTCCCATCCCCAGATTAACTTTATCTGGGATTCGGTAATAACCGAAATATCAGGTAAAGATAAAGTAGAGGGAGTTTTTATTAAGAATGTAAAAACCGGAGAAAAGAAGGAGATTCCCTGTAAAGGTGTTTTTGTGTTCGTAGGGAGTTTACCTAATACCAACTTTTTAACCGGGATAGTAAAGTTAGATGAAGATGGTTATATTCTTACTGATGACCAGATGAAGACTTCGCAAGAGGGTATCTATGCCTGTGGAGATGTAAGAAGAAAGATCTTAAGGCAAGTTATTACCGCTTGTGGGGAGGGAGCAACTGCAGCTTTTGCTGCTGAAAAGTATGTAGAGGGGCTAAAAGGAAACCCTTACTGAGAATTAAAATTAATACAAATTAAGAATTAAGAAAACAATAGGAAGGTTTAGAAAGAATAAATGAAATTAGGTTTGTCTTCTTTTTTATTTGAAGATTATCAATTAGAATCAAAATTACCTTTGGTCAAAGAAGAAGGAATAAATTATATGGAGGTAAAACCAAAAGAAGGACATTTTAATTATCAGGACCCCGAATATCTGGATAAAATCTCCAGAGAATTTAAAAGGAATAAGATAAAAGTAATATCTATGCATATGCCTACCAATGGTGTAGATATCTCTTTAAGCGAAGAATATGACCGGGTATGGTCTATTCGAGAGGTGGAAAAAGCGGTACTGGCTCTTTTGCGACTAGAAGGAGAGATAATAGTGGTTCACCCTGGAAGCACTATTGAAGATGAAAGGGGAAGAAAGAGACGGCGAGAAAAAAGCGAGCAAAGTATAGAAGAGATATTGAAATTTTGCGAACAGTGGGGGATTAAAATGGCTCTGGAAAATACTTTGCCGGGGAAAACAGGCGATAGCATCTCAGAAATATTAGAAATAGTAAAGAAATTTGCTTCCCCAAATTTAGGAATTTGTCTGGATACGGGGCATCTTAATATAACTTCTAAACTTTATAAGGACAAGCAGGAGAAAGTAGTGGAATGTTTACCGGAGATTAAGGATTATTTAATCCATTTACATATCCATGATAATTCAGGAACAAAAGATGACCATCTTCTCCCCTTTAAGGGGGAGATAAATTGGCCAGAATTTGTCAGGATTTTACAGGAAATTGAATACCAGGGGATTTTTATGCTAGAAATTAGAAAAAATGCGGATAGCGAAGAAAGAGAAATCATTAAAAATATTAAAGACCTCCATTTAAAATTATTAAAGGGGTAATGAAAAAATATGGAAGAGAAGGGACATCTTTATTGGCTGCGCCGGAAATTACCGGAACAAGAAGTTTTAGAAGAGATGGACTTATTACTCAAGGAATTTAATTTGCACACGGTTTGTGATAGTGCCTTATGCCCTAACCGGGGTGAGTGTTATAAAAATAAAACTGCTACTTTTATGATCCTGGGGGATATTTGTACCCGTAATTGTAGATTTTGTGCGATAGAAAAGAGAGAACCTTTACCCTTAGACCCGAAAGAACCTTATCATCTTGCCCAGGCAGCTGAGCGGCTGCAGCTTAAATATATAGTAATTACCTCAGTAACCAGGGATGATTTGCCGGATGGCGGGGCGGAACATTTTGCTCAGACTATTGTAGAGCTTAAGAGTTTACTCCCCCACAGTGCCGTAGAAGTGTTAGTCCCTGATTTTAACGGCTCCGAAGAGGCACTACAAAAAGTTATAGAGGTTCAGCCCGAGGTGATTAACCATAATCTGGAGACTGTTCCTCGGCTATATCCTTTAGTAAGACCTAAGGCGGTATATTCCCGTTCTTTAGAATTATTAAGACAGGTTAAGATTAGAAGCAAAAATATTATTACCAAATCAGGGATTATGGTAGGCCTGGGAGAGGAAAAAGAAGAAGTGGTCCAGCTAATGAGAGATTTGCGAGAAGTAAATTGCGATATCTTGACTATTGGCCAGTATTTAAGGCCCTCTCCTCGCCATTTGGCAGTAGAGGAATATATCCCCCCAGATAAGTTTGAAGAATACGGGAAGATAGGGAGGTCTTTAGGTTTTAAATATGTTGTCTCCGCCCCTCTGGTACGAAGCTCCTATCAGGCTAGAGAGATCTGGGAAAATATCTCTAAGCGATAGATAGATAGATAATTAAGATATAGTAAGATAAAAAAGGAGAGAAGTAACTAAAGGGGGAGGTATTAGGAAGAAGGGGAGTTTACCCTCTCTTATATCTATTTATTTGTTTGATATGTTTCAACATATTTGGTAGAATGAGAAAGAAAAAAAATTAAATAGATAAAATTTGAGCCAAAGAACAGAATAAAGAATAAGGAGGAAAGGTTTAAATGGTTGATTATGACCTCAGCAAGCTACGCAATATCGCTTTAGTGGGGCATGGTGATTCTGGTAAGACCTCACTTGCCGAGGCTATGCTCTACGATTCAGGAATGATTAATAGATTAGGAAGAGTAGAGCAAGGAAATACTACCACTGATTATGACCCTCGAGAAATAAAAAAAGGAATCTCCATTCATTCTACCTTAGCCTATACAGACTGGAAGGAGAAAAGGATTAATATTATAGATACCCCCGGTTACCTCGATTTCATTACCGATGCCAAACTAGGCTTGAGAGTGGCGGATAATGCGATATTAGTAGTGTGTGGGGTATCCGGCGTAGAGGTTCAGACAGAAAAAGTATGGGAATTTTCTGAGGAATACCAACTCCCCCGAGCAATCTTCATCAATAAAATGGATCGGGAAAGGGCAGATTTTTACCGGGTTAAAGATAGCTTAAACCAGGTTTTTGGCCCTTGGTTCCTCCCCCTGCAATTACCCCTGGGCAAAGAAGAAAATTTTCAAGGTCTTGTGGACTTAATAAAAATGAAGGCTTTAGTCTACCAAAAAGGGGGAGAGGGGAAACCAGTCTTTAAAGAAGAGGAAATACCAGCTGATTTACTCGCTCCAGCCCAGGAATATCGGAAGGAATTGATAGAAAGGGTAGTGGAATTTGATGATGGACTGATGATGAAATATTTAGAGGGAGAGGCTTTGACTGATGAAGAAGTGGTTGCTTGTTTGAAAAAAGGGGTAAAAGAAAGAAAGATAGTCCCCATCCTCTGTGGTTCGGCGACGATGAATGTAGGTGTTGAGCCCCTCCTTGATTTTGTAGCTGAATATTTACTTTCACCAGCGGAGAAGCCGCCGGTGAAGGTTCAAAATTTAAAAAATTCTTTGGAAGAGAAAGAAATAATAGAAATACCAAATTCGGTTAATTCTCCTTTTTCTGCCCTGGTGTTTAAGACTATTGCCGATCCTTATGTGGGGAATTTAACTTATTTCAGAGTATACTCGGGAAAGCTAGCCGAGGATTCTAACGTTTATAATTCTTCCAAGGGGGTAGATAATAAGGTAGGGAAAATTTACAAGATGCAAGGCAAGAACCAATGCCCTATCCCCGAAGTATATGCCGGGGATATTGCTGCCGTAGCTAAACTTAAAAACACTACGACCGGAGATACCCTCTGTGATAAAGAGAATCCGGTAGTCTTTGAAAAGATAACTTACCCTGAGCCCCTGATGTTGTTAGCCATTTCTCCTAAAACTAAAGGAGACGAAGACAAATTAAGTACTGCACTGAGCCGAATAATAGATGAAGATCCAACAGTTAAGATCTACCGCGACGAAGATACGGGAGAGACCATATTGGCAGGCATGGGGGAATCCCATTTAGAAGTAATAATTGAGACTCTGGAAAGTAAATTCGGAGTAGGAGTAGAGAGGAGTACCCCCAAGGTGGGCTATAAAGAAACTATTCGGAAAAAAGTACAAGCGGAAGGGAAATATAAGAAACAATCGGGGGGGAGAGGACAATACGGACATTGCTGGTTGGAACTTGAACCTAAAGGGAAAGGAGAAGGCTTTGAGTTTGTAGATAAAATAGTAGGAGGGGTAATCCCTCGACAGTATCGCCCGGCGGTAGAAAAAGGGGTAATAGAGGCAATGGAAAAAGGGGTAGTAGCGGGTTATCCTACCATAGATGTAAAAGTTACTTTGTTTGATGGTAGTTATCACCCGGTAGACTCTTCGGAAATGGCTTTTAAAATTGCTGGTTCACTGGCGCTTAAAAAAGGAGCAGCCCAGGCTGATCCTTTTTTATTAGAACCTATTATGGACATAGAGGTAACAGTGCCGAAAGAATATATGGGAGATATAATTGGTGATTTAAATAGCAAGAGAGGGAGAATAATAGGGATGGAAGAGTCCGCCAGTGGCAAACAAATTATCAAAGCAAAGGTTCCTCAAGCCGAGATTTTTAAATATACCATAGATTTAAGGTCAATTACCCAGGGGAGAGGCACTTTTACTTTAAAATTTTCTCACTATGAAGAAGTGCCCTTTAATATAGCTCAAGAGATAATAACTCAAGCCAAGAAGGAAGAGGAAGTAGAGTAGGTAGTAGATAATAGCAGTTTTTGAGGAGAAAAATTTATAAAAAATATTTTTTAAAAAGAAGGATTTTAGACTAAAATGGGATATAATAAGTAAGAAAGATAATAGGAAGAAGGCTAGTTCGCCCCTGGGCTATAATTGTGGTTGAAAAAAATTAAGGAAAAGATAGGAGGTGCAAAATAATGGAGTGGTACTGGTGGGCAGCAATCATTGCAGTAATAGCTTATTTAATTTACTACTTTGGAGGAGAAGAATAGAGCATATAAAAGCAAAGGATAAGGTGGCAAAGAAGCTTATTCTTAAAAAAGAGGTGCAGGATGGGGATTAGGTACTTATTCTGTGCCTCTTTTATAATTTAAATTTATAAAAAGTAGGGTATTTTGCCCTCTTCTCTTTTCAAAAATTACTTGGCCTTAAGAAGAGATGAAGCTAATTTTTTTGACTTTTGTCTGTTTTTTTATTATACTTTAGGGGAATTGCAGTTATATAAATTATGTAATTGATTATATATCAATATTGAGAAGTCAAGAAAAGAATAATTAATAAAAAACCTACGTTTATTTTTTTTATGTAAATGGGGCTGTAGCGCAGTTGGGAGCGCGCCTCCTTGGCGTGGAGGAGGTCGCGGGTTCGATCCCCGCCAGCTCCACCAAGTTTTATGTTCGAGGTGTAAGATCTCGTCCCTTGTAATTAGAATAATTGCTGGAGACGAGATTTTTTTGTAAGGAAAAGGAAGGAGATAAAAGATGGAAGAAAAATATAATTTTCGAGAAGTAGAACCAAAGTGGCAGGAATTTTGGCGAAAAAATAATTATTTTAAAAGTCATGTAGAGGCGGAAAAACCAAAATATTATGTCTTGGAGATGTTTCCCTATCCTTCCGGAGAACCTCATATGGGTCATATAAAAAATTATGTTATTGGTGATGTAGTAGCTCGCTATAAGCACTTTCAAGGATACAACGTTTTACACCCTATGGGGTGGGATGCCTTTGGTTTACCTGCTGAGAACGCTGCCATTAAATATAAGATACACCCGGCAGTTTGGACTAAAAATAATATTCAGAAAATGAAGAATACACTGATAAAGATGGGGATTAGTTATGATTGGGATAGAGAAATCTCTACTTGTCAGCCTGATTATTATAAGTGGACTCAATGGATGTTTTTACAATTATATAAGAGAGGGTTGGCTTATAAAGATAAATCGGTAGTAAACTGGTGCCCTTCCTGTCAGACCGTATTAGCTAACGAGCAGGTAGTAGAGGGAAGATGTGAAAGATGCGAGACCGAAGTAGATAAAAAAGAGTTATCGCAATGGTTTTTTAGAATTACTGCCTATGCCCAGAGATTATTGGAGGATATGGAGTTATTAAAAGAGTGGCCAGAGCGGGTATTAACTATGCAAAGGAATTGGATTGGTAGGAGTGAAGGGGCGAGGGTAGAATTTTCTTTAAAAGATCTAAAAGGGGATAAAAAAACTATTCCGGTTTTTACTACCCGACCCGATACTTTGTATGGAGTAACTTATTTTGTATTGGCTCCAGAGCACCCCTTAGTACCAGAAATAATAGAAGATTCTCCTTATAAGAAAGAAGTTCAAACTTTTATAAAAGAAGTAAGCAAAGAAAGTATGATCGAGAGGACTTCAACCTCCTTAGACAAGAAAGGTTGCTTTACCGGTAAATATGTCATTAATCCCTTAAATAATGAGGAAATTCCTATTTGGGTAGCTAATTATGTCTTAATGGAATACGGAACCGGGGCAGTAATGGGAGTACCGGCGCACGATCAAAGAGATTTCGAATTTGCTAAAAAATATAATCTCCCTATTCGCGTGGTTATTGAACCAAAAGAGCAGGAATATTTAAGTGAGCCGAAGGAGAGAGCTTTTGAGGGAGAAGGAATAATGGTTAATTCGGGACCGTTTAATGGTTTATCTAGCAGCGAGGCGTTAGGGAAAATAACCGATTACCTGATTAAGAAGGGCGTAGGGAAGAGAGAGGTTAATTATAGATTAAAAGATTGGCTCATTTCTCGGCAGCGTTACTGGGGAGCTCCTATCCCGATCATTTATTGTCCTCATTGTGGTATAGTTCCGGTAGCCGAAAGTGATTTGCCGGTGAGGCTACCCGAGGATGTGGATTATACTCCTAAAGGTAAGTCACCACTGGCTAGCAGTGAAAGTTTTGTGCATACCCTTTGTCCCCAATGTGGCCGAAAAGCCCAGAGGGAAACAGATACTATGGATACTTTTGTCTGCTCCTCCTGGTATTACCTTAGATTTTGTTCTCCTCATCTGGATACTGCCCCCTTCGACCCAAAAGAAGTGGCTTATTGGATGCCGGTGGATCAGTATATTGGTGGAATAGAGCACGCGATCTTACACCTTCTATATTCGCGCTTTTTTACCAAAGCCCTTTATGATTTAGGCTACCTTAACTTTCAAGAACCTTTCCAGAGACTTTTTACCCAGGGGATGGTTTGCAAAGACGGGGCAGCGATGTCTAAATCTAAAGGTAACGTAGTTACGCCTGGTGAAATAGTTTCTCAATATGGGGTGGATACCATCCGCTTGATGATCCTCTTTGCTACCCCCCCTGAAGTGGATATGGAATGGACCGATAAGGGGATAGAAGGAGCCTCCAGATTTTTAAATCGAGTTTGGCGGTTAATTTATAATCATCTGACTTATTTTAAAGAGGAAAAGGAAGAAAAAGAGGAAAAGGAAGCTTCCTTTAAAGAGCTAAAAGAGATAAGTGGTGAAGCCAGAGAATTGAGACAGAAAGTCCACCAGACTATAAAAAAAGTTACCGAAGACATTGAACAGAAATTTCATTTCAATACCGCTATTAGTGCGATTATGGAGTTAGTAAACGAAATATATAAATTTGAGGTGAGGGGAGAATATTTTAAAGAAAACGATATTTTGGTTTTAAAGGAGGCTTTAGAGGCCATAGTAAGATTATTATCTCCTATTACTCCACACTTTTGCGAAGAACTATGGCAGGAGATGGGACACAAAGAAACTATTTACCAGCAACCCTGGCCTAAATATGAGGTTAAATTTTTAGAAGAAGAAGAGAAACTAGTAGTAATTCAGGTAAATGGGAAATTAAGAGATAAGATGTTAGTGCCTGCCTTTTATAATGACGACCAAATCAAAAAGGAAGCCCTTTCTCTGCCTAAAATTAAAGAGAAAATTGAAGGTAAAAGGATAGCAAAGGTGATAACCGTTTCTGGTAAGTTAGTAAATGTGGTGGTAAAATAATAGAGGATATTGTCTTTAGCGAAAGAAGATGAGCAAAAGAAAGGGCCGGCTAAATCTATATATAGTTAGCCAGTTACCTGGTTAGTTGGTATTGGTTACCCAGTTCACCAGTTGGTCAGTTTTTGTTTTAACTACCTAACTACCTAACCAGCTAACCAGCTAACTAACCGAGATTTTAAAAATTTAAATTCTAAATTAGAGAGGAGGAAGGATTTTTTATGGCTACTTTTGGTGATTTAAATAGTTTTGTAGGAATTGGTAGATTGACCAGAGACCCGGAATTAAGATATACGCCTGCGGGGAAAGGGGTTTGTAAGTTTGGTATTGCTATAAATAGAACTTATAGAAATCAAGAGGGGGATAATGTAGACGAAGTTCTTTTTATTAATGTAACTACCTGGGGGAAGCAGGCAGAAAATTGCTCCCAATTTTTAAAAAAAGGTAGAAGAGTAGCGGTAAGTGGTGAATTAAGATCTAACAGTTGGCAGGATAAAGATGGCAACAAAAGAGTTTCTTATGAGATTAGTGCGAGGACGGTTCAATTTTTAGATTTAAAAGGTAGTGGTATCGCTCCAGAAGAGTATAGAGGAGAGGGCGAAGGTAATGTTCCGGAAGAAGGGACAAGCGAAGATATCTCAATATCCGAAGATGATATCCCCTTTTAAATTAGAATAGAGCAGAAAACCAGCAGACGGGGCAAAAAGTATTCCTAAAATTTGCTTCCTCCAATCTTCCTCCCCGATTTTAATTGACAGTTTGGATATTCTGGGTTACCCTGCCGATAGCCAGCAGGGGAAAAGAGCAAGGAAGAACAAATGGGTTTAGAAATCAAATGTAAAAATGTAGTTTTAAAGGTATTCCGGTTAATAAGAAGTTTATTTATAGTGTCGGTACCCGAGCAGTACAAAAGAGAATTTAGTTTAGCTGTTAACAAGATTAATGTCAGTAGAGCAAAAGCAACCGCAGTCACTTTAAAAGAACGATGAACTGGCCAGAGCAAACCAAGAATTAGGGGAGGCAAATCGAATCTTAAAGAAGCTTTCCCAAATTGACGGGGTAACCGGCATATTCAATCGCTCTGTTTTTGATCAGGTTATGCTCACCGAGTGGGATAGGTGCGGGCGTCATTCCATACCTTTATCCTTATATGGAGAAAGAAGATGCAGCAAAATTTGCTGAACAATTAAGAAGAAAGATTTCAAAGCTAGTTAATATTCCTAATTGTCTTTTTGATATCTGTTTTGTTTTTATCTGGTTGTTGTAGCAGTATTGGTACTCCTGATACAGATTTCAGTTTATAGATTTCAAATTAAAAGAGAAAAAGCAATATAATTTACCGATTGGTCTGTTTAGCAATGAAAAGACCAGAAACAGGTTTAACAATGACCGAAGAAAGGAAAGTGAAACATGTTATAATTAAAATAAGGAATATTTTATTGGCATTGCTTTCCATAATCAAAGGACGAATTTAGGGTAATTTAGGTTATAAGTTACTAAATATTTTTAAGATATAAAATTAAGATATAAAAATATATTAAGTGTTTAGCAAAAGTTAAAGAAGGGAAGCAAGAATTTTAAAATAATTATTATAATGAAAGAGACGGGAATAGTATGATGAAAAAAAATAACCAAAGAAGGATTGGTATTCTTACTGGTGGGGGAGACTGTCCAGGTATTAATGCCGTGATTCGGGCAATTACTAAAAAGGCGATTCTGAAATATGATATGGAAGTCGTGGGAATTAAAGACGGCTACGAAGGATTAATACATAATCAATTTCGCCCTCTCAGTTATGATGATGTCTCCGGCATTCTCACCTTAGGAGGTACTATACTGGGAACCACCAATAAGGCGGATCCTTTTCATTATGCAGTGAAAAGTGGTAATCAATGGAAATTTGAGGATCGTTCTCGGGAGGTTTTGAGGAATATCGAGGAACTTAAGATAGATGGTCTGGTCTGTATCGGTGGTGATGGGACCTTGAGTGTTGCCCATCATTTTTATCAGGAAGGTGTTCCAGTGGTCGGAGTTCCTAAAACTATCGACAATGATATCAAGGGAACAGATATTACCTTTGGTTTTGATTCCGCAGTTACCATTGCTACTGAAGGGGTTGATCGTATTCATACTACCGCCCAATCCCATCATCGTATTATGATTATAGAAGTGATGGGTCGTAAAGCTGGTTGGATTGCCCTTCATTCTGGAATTGCCGGAGGTGGAGATGTCATTTTAATCCCCGAAGTTCCCTACCAAACGGAAAAGATTGTGGAGTATATTCATAAGCGAAGCGAAAGAGGGCGTCACTTTAGTATTATTGTGGTGGCCGAAGGAGCTAAACCGGTAGGGGGTGAAGTGGTGATTCAAAGAATGGTGAAGGAAAGTCCTGATCCCCTTCGTTTAGGGGGAATTAGTTTTATTTTGGCAAAGCAATTAGAAGAGGTGGTTGATCTGGAAACCCGTTCGGTGGTGATGGGACATCTGCTTCGTGGTGGTTCCCCCACCCCCTTTGACCGAATTTTAGCCACCCGTTTGGGCTCTAAAGCAGTAGACTTAGTGGTGGAAAAAGATTATGGTAAGATGGTAAGTGTTCAGGGTAATAGTATAGGAGAAGTTCCTTTAGAGTTGGTTACCGAAGGACCTCGTTTGGTTCCGAAAGACCATGAGCTTATTACTGCTGGCCGGGAAATCGGAGTAAGTTTTGGAAATTGAAAATTTTGTTGCTATTTAAGTATTTAGTCAAAATAATAATGGTTAATCTTTAAATTTTGGGAGATAATCTAAAATGTTAGATCATAAAACTTCCTCAATACAAGACAATCAGCGCACCAGGCAGGGAATGCTGGTAGCCATAACCATACTGATAGCCAATACTCTTTTGGTCATCCTTAAATACTGGGTAGGACTGCAACTGTCTTCAGTTGCTATTATGGCTGAGGCCTGGCATAGTTTGTCGGATTCATTAACCACAATTATAGTTCTGGTTGGATTTAAGATGGCTTCCAAACCAGCGGATAAGGAACACCCCTTTGGTCATGGCCGAATGGAGGTCATTTCTTCTCTGATTATTGCCTTAGTTCTATTTCTGGTGGTCTTTAACTTCTTTGTTGAGGCAACAAATAGGCTCATTCAGAGGCAGTCAGTTCAATATACTCAAACTGCTCTTATTATCTTTATTATCTCTTTATTAGTAAAGGAGTTAATGGCTCAGGTATCCATTCGGGTTGGCCAGAAAATAAAATCAGATTCCCTTATTACTGATGGCTGGCATCATCGTAGTGATGCCTTTGCCTCTCTTATTGTTGTGGTAGGGATTTTCTTAAATCGCTATTTTTGGTGGATTGATGGAGTAATGGGAATCATTATCTCTCTCATCATAGCCAAGATTGCTTTTGATATACTAAGGGATACGGTTAGTAGACTAATTGGGGAAAAACCGGAAGAATCGTTTATCAGGGAACTGGAGAACATAGTGAGGGAAAATACCTTTGAGGATGTCAAGCTACACCATGTGCACCTGCATAAATACGGAAATCACCAGGAATTAACCTTACATATTGTCTTACCAAAAGATATGAAACTGGATAAAGCACATCAGATTGCCACTGATTTAGAAAAGATTATTAACTCAGAGATGTCGGTAGATACTACTATTCATGTGGAAAGTGAAGAGGCAAAGTAATTACTATGCTTGCTAAATTGTAAAATCAAGTTGACAAAAATAATTTTTTATAGTAAATTACTACTAAAAGAATAGTATTAGTAGTAAAATAGGAGTGTAAATTTGATGAGACTCTCCACCCGTTCTCGATACGGGACCAGATTGATGTTGAAGCTGGCTTTGAATTACACCAAAGGTCCCGTCTTTTTAAAGAATATTGCTCAGGAGGAAGAAATTTCAGAGAAGTATTTAAGTCATTTAGTAATTCACCTTAAGGCCAGTGGATTGATTAGTTCATCCCGGGGGGCACATGGAGGATATCGATTGGCAAAATCCCCCAAGCTCATTACTGTAAAAGACATTGTGCAGGCTCTGGAGGGAAATTTAAGCACAGTAGAATGTGTAAAAAATCCTTCTGTCTGTAAAAGAGTCAAAAGTTGTGTGACTCGTGATGTTTGGGAAACCCTGGATGAAAAGATAGCTAATACTTTAAGCTCCATAACTTTAGATGATTTAGTTAAATCACAGGATAGATTAAAAAGTAAAAATAAAATATAACTATTGCGAGGATTAGCAATGCATAGAAAAGATATTTTGTCGGCAATTGGAAATACACCACTAATAGAGTTTAGTAATCTTAACTATAATCATAAAGTTAGAATTTTTGGAAAATTGGAAGGTTGCAATCCTGGCGGTTCTGTGAAAGACCGACCTGCTTATTATATGATTAAAAAGGCAGAAGAATCAGGAGAACTTAATATTAATAATGGGAAAATAATATTAGAACCTACTTCTGGTAATACTGGAATAGCTTTAGCTATGATAGGTGCAGCCAAAGGATATCAAGTAACATTATGCATGCCTGAATGTGTAAGTATGGAAAGAAGAAGCGTTATTGAGGCCTATGGTGCTAAAGCTATCCTTACCCCGGCTAAGGAAGGAACGGATGGAGCAATCAGAAAGGCTTACCATCTTATTAATGAAAATCCAGGGAAATATTATATGCCGAACCAATTTGAAAATGAGGAAAATATTTTGGCACATTATGAAACAACAGGACCGGAGATTTTTACTCAAACTAATGGTGAGTTAGATGTATTTGTTGCCGGCATGGGTACTGGTGGAACTTTAATGGGGGTGGCTAAGTACTTAAAAGAAAAGAAACCTGAGGTTAAAATTGTAGGTGTTGAACCGACTAAAGGACATACTATTCAGGGACTAAAAAATATGGAAGAATCTATGGTACCTAAGATATTTGATGTTAATAAATTGGATGAAAAAATAACCGTGGAGGATGATTCGGCTTACCTAATGTCTCGAAAACTTGCTTGCCAGGAAGGAATCTTTGTTGGAATGTCCAGTGGTGCTGCCCTATCAGGTGCACTGGAGATTGCCAAGCGAATGAAAGAGGGGTTGATTGTGATCATTTTACCAGATAGAGGAGATCGGTATTTAAGCACCACTTTATTTAGATCTGTATGTGGAGAATGTCCTCCCTAAATTTAAATTTTGAACTTANNCTACATCCACAAGTAAAAGAAGAGATGATTAAAGCTATGGAGGTATTTGGTAATCCTTCCAGTTTGTATCAGTTTGGGCGAGAGGCCAAAGCTATGATGCAAGAGGCAAGGGAAAAGGTAGCCTCCTTTATTGGTGGTAGTCCAGAAGAAATTATTTTTACTGGTTCAGGCTCTGAAGCCAACAATACAGCGCTTTCTATCTTAGTCTGTCCCTCAAGAGAATGTGATTGTTCTAAAGTAGGGAAATTTAGAAGGATAATTACCACCGTTATTGAACATCCCTGTATACTAGAGACGGCTAAATGTCTCTCGGACCGGGATATTAAGGTAAGTTATTTAAATGTAGACCAATATGGAAAAGTTAGAATAGAAGAACTGGAAGAGGAACTTAAAAAAGGTCCGGCCCTGGTATCGATAATGACTGCCAATAATGAAATAGGCACCATCCAGGATATTAAACAGATTTCTCGCCTTGTCCATCAGTATGGAAGCTTGTTTCATACCGATGCTATTCAGGCGGTTGGTAAAATTCCAGTAGATGTTAATGATTTGGAAGTTGATTTTTTGACCCTTTCCGGTCATAAGGTTTATGGACCCAAAGGGATAGGTGCCCTATATGTGCGTCGGGGAACTCCCTTTTGTCCTTTAATAAGAGGTGGTCACCAGGAGAGTGGACGAAGGGCAGGAACAGAAAATACCTTAGGCATAGTAGGTTTTGGTAAAGCAGTAGAGATGCGCAAAGAGGAGATGCCTTCTGAACATGAAAGATTGTTGCTATTTAAAGAAAGATTAAAAGAGGGGTTAAAGAATAACATTGACCATATTTATTTTAATGGTCACCCTCAGGATTGTCTGGCTAATACTTTAAATGTATCTTTTCCCGGGGCAGAAGGTGAGGCAATATTGCTTTATCTGGATCTGGCTGGAATAGCAGTTTCCACTGGTTCAGCCTGTGCCTCTGGTTCACTGGATCCTTCCCATGTATTGGTGGCAATTGGAATCCCCATAGAATATGCCCATGGATCGGTAAGAATAAGTATGGGGAGAAATACTACCTTAGAGGATATTGATTATATGATTGAAGTAATGCCAGGGATTATCAAGAGAATAAGAAACATGTCTACCGTAGATGTAGGGGGAAAAAGAAATGGCTAATAAAATAGACTGGGTTTATTCAGAGCGATTAAAAGAACATTTTTTGAATCCGCGCAATATTCTGGAAGATGAAGATTCTTATCAAGAGGATGGTAAAGGAATTGTAGGTAATATAAAATGTGGTGATCAGATGATGGTAGTTATTAAAGTGGATAAAGCCCGGGGTATTATCACTGATTGTAAGTGGAAAACCTATGGTTGTGCCAGTGCCATTGCCAGTACCTCGATTCTATCGGAGATGGTCAAAGGGATGACGCTGGAAGATGCCTATCATATTTCAGCTAAGGATATTGCCAGAGAATTGGATGGATTACCGGAACATAAAATACATTGTTCCGTATTGGGTGATAAGGCTCTCAGGGCTGCTATCAATGATTACTATAGAAGAAATGGTATGGAAGATAAGATTAAAAAGGAAGAAGCACAGATAGTTTGTCAATGTCTGAATATTACTGATAAAGAAATTGAAGAGGCGGTATTAAATGGTGCCCGAACTTATCTGGAATTACAGGAACGAACCAAGATAGGTACAGTATGCGGACAATGTAAGGAAGAAAGTTTAGACCTTCTGGCTAAGTATAAAAAAGAGCACTTTGGTGAATAAAAATAAGGGGAAAAAGTAGGAGGTGATTAAAATGGCAATTGACCCGGTATGTAAGATGAAAGTTGATGAAAAAACCTGTAAGTATAAAAGCGAATATAAAGGTAAAACCTATTATTTCTGTGCCCCGGGATGTAAAATGGATTTTGATGACCATCCTGAACGATATGTTGAGGAATCTGGAAAATCTGAAGAAAAACGTTAGATACCACCTCAAAGTATTCTTAATTGATATTTAAAAAATAATGGTAAATCCAAACATCTGGCAGATAAAGTTACTTTTTGATTTACCCTCGAATAAATTTATAATCTTGGAGCCTATAATTGGATGTTCTTTCAATTAGGGACTCTGTTAGTTAAAAGGATGGTCATTAGTTGTGCTACAAATAAATCAAGGTTATTTAAGGATATTACTACTTTTAGTTATAATAATTTTTGGGATTTTGTTCACAAATGCCTGTATTAAAACT
>DFYM01000049.1:0-41471 GCA_002383355.1 Candidatus Immundihabitans aquiphilus
TAAAAATTTTTTTCTACCTCTGTAAATTTAAAAATACACCAGATCGAATAGATTAGAGAGGACAGGTAAATTATTCAGTTTACCTCCAAGAGCAATTGGGAATATATTTTTTAGTCTTTTCGCTTAACTCTCTAATTTTTTCACTAGCATAAGATTTTATCTTTTGAAAAGAAGGGTCAAGGGTTTTTTCGGTGGCGGAAAAACTCTGTAAGACGTACCTTTTGGCCCCCGAAATAGAAGCAGCAATTTCTAAAATCGTCTCTTCTGTGTGTAATAAAGGAACCACCGTAGTGCGGAATTCATATTCCACTGGTGAACCCATAATTAATTTGATGCTTTCCTTCACTCTTTCCAGCAATATTTTATCTTTAATACCGGCTGCCTGCCCATAATGATCAAAATTCAGGGAGGACTTGATATCCATCGCCAGGTAATCTACTAAATTATTACTTAAAAGCTCTTCTAACATCCTGGGATTGGTACCATTGGTATCTAATTTAATTAGAAATCCTTTCTCTTTAATTCTCTTAAAATATCCCGGTAAATCCGGGTCTAAAGTAGGCTCTCCACCACTCATACATATGCCATCGATAAAGTCTTTTCTCTCCACCAGATAACCATCTATTTCTTCCTCAGAGACATCACTAAAACTATCTGGATTTAATACTAAATCGCAATTATAGCAAAAGGGACAGCGAAAATTACAAGAGGATACATACAAAGTAGATACAATTTTACCCTCCCAATCAATTAAGGAAGTTTCAATCATTTTTTTTATCTTCATCTTATTAGTCCAGCTATTTCCCTTTCCATTTCCTCTAAAAGCGGATTTGACCTTTCCACCCCTTAATCTCTTTTCCCTCACTATCGGTAATAACTAAAGAGGGGGTAGATAAAATATTGTATAAACAAGCCTCGGTTAATCCCTCCACTGTATTTATATTCCAATACTCGACTAAAATATTCTGGTCTTCTAATTGTTTTCCTAACTTTTTAGCCCGGGAACAATCAGGACAATTTTCTTGCCAAAATATCTTTACTTTCATGATATTCTTACTCTTTTCTAATTTACTGGATAGAAATTTCCTTTTTCTGGTAAGCCCTAATTAGTTAACAGCACTTAGTAATAAAGCTAAAAACGAAAAGCGTAAAAGGCAAAACCATAACTTAAATCGTTTCTTGTAACTTGTATCTCGTATTTGGTAAATAAAAAAAAGCCAGAAAAACAAGTTCGTATCTCAGGTATAATAGTTAGCCAGTTTGCCGGTTAGCTAGTTAACTAGTAAACTGGAGAACTGGCTAACCGAGTAATTAACTAGCTAACTGGCAAACAAGGTAACCAGCTGACTAACTAAATGCTAACGACTATAAAGTAGCGACTATTTTATAATTTCCCGCGTGTCTATCCTTTAACTCCCCAATTTTGTTTTTATTCCAATTAGTTATTTTGCTATAATAACCTACTATCCGAGTAATCCCGTATACCTCAGAGCTACCGCAATGGCTGCAGCTATCTGTCAATCCTCTACTTACCTTACGACATAAATTACACACGGTAAATTCGGGAGAAATAGTAAGTTGAGAACACTGGGTATGTTCCCACACTTTCTTAATTAGATTATATATGCTTTCCGGAGAAGGTTTATTCTCTCCTACAAAAGCATGAATTATAGCTCCACTTTTAATTAAAGGATGGAATTTGCTTTGTTTGACTATTCGCGTAATCAAGTCGACAGGGGCAGAAGCCGCAAAATGAATACTATTAGTATAATAACCTTCCTCCATTTCGGGATTACCTTTTATGACTTTTTTACTTTCCGGAAACTCCTGCAAATCTATTTTAGCTAACCTCCCGGCAGCACTCTCAGCGGGGGATTCCTCTAAAGACAACTTTAAGTTATATTGCTCGCTATATTCTTGGCATTTTAAACTCATAAAGGATACGGTCTTCAATCCTAACCTATAAGCCTCTTCGCTTTCGTGTAGTTCTTTGCCGGTAAGATATTGAACGGCCTCATTTAAGCCGATAAGACCTACTAAATAAGTTCCTTGGTCTAAATCTACATAAGGGTTTCCATCTTTGGCTATCCTGCCTATCTGCCATAAAGGTCCGTCTGGATTCTGCATCAGTATTTTCAAAAATTCTTTTTTCTGGAGATGGGCTTCTACGGCCAATCTAATAGCTTGATCAACTTTTTCCCAGAATAATTCGAGAACTTTTTCCCGGCCACTACTTTCCCCACCCTCGTCTCTCCTTTTCAAATCATAAAAGGCTCTATAGGCACACTGTGGCAGATTAATGGTAACATTTTGGATTCCAGCAAATCTCAATTTTTCCGGTCTCTTTATCATTTCTTGATCGGTTATCCTGGTCTTTAATCGGCAACAAGCAGCTAAACTCATCTCCTCTCGATCAAAAATAAAATACGGTGACCCGTTTTCTGAAGCCACTTCACAGGCATATTTAAGTAATTTTTCTTGTTCAGGCTCCTGAAACGAATTACTATCCAGATGTAAATCCATTTTAGGGAAGGCAAATACCTTTCCGTGACAATCTCCTTCTCTCCAGACTTCCATCAAGGCCCTCAAAAATAGTTGAGATTCCTTTTCGTATTCTCCATAATTTTTGCCGGTATACTCACCGCCAGGTCCAATTGCGGGGACATCTTTAAGATATTCAGGGATACCCAGATGGAGATTAAAATCCAGGAATAAACTCTGCCCACCCCGGGAAAAGGCATTTTGCGAGCCACTGAAGATTAAATATTGGGCTTCTTGTTTTATTTCTTCAAAAGATAGATTTACTAAAAAGGGGGCGTACATAATGTTCAGATAACCAACACCTAAAGCACCAGCATAATAGGCTTGCATTGAAGCTAAAAAAGTATTTAAATGCCCGGTTAAGGTCCTGGCGTGTTTGGCGGGGGCAGAAGAGGTATCCAAATTATCTAATTCTAGGCCATATTTTTTGAGATATTCGAGAGAGTGACCAGAACAATAAATTCGCGGGTAACCTAAATCATGAATATGAATCCACCCTTTTAAATGAGCTTCGGCTACTTCTCGAGAAAATACTTCCTGTAACATATATTGTTTGATAGTATTTTCTGCAATAGCCAAATTAATAGCTTCCGGATTATTATTGGCAATATTACTATTTTCTTTAGTTTTGGATAAAAAAAGTTGGGCTAAATCATAAGTAGGCATCCCTATAACTTTTTGTTTCCTCCATTTGTGTTCATAACCTCGAGCGAACAATTCATGATCTACCAATTCTCTAATCAAGAAAGTGGAGATCTCATTCAAATTTAAATCCAATATCTTTTTCTCTACTGCTTTGGCAATACGCCGGGAAATAGGCAAAGGTAAATCCGCCTCTTTGCTTAAAGCTTGCACAATTTTTTCCCTATCCCAGGGAGAAATACTCTCGGAGGTAGGGGTAGAAACCAGTAGAGAAATATCAGTGGTACTACGGCGAGGAGGGACTTCCTTTCTAACTTTTAATTTTTCTCGAATTCTGCGCCTCTCCTCTCGGTATAAGATATACGATTTGGCAACTTTGGCCATTCTCTCCTTAATCAAGGCTTCTTCTACCATATCTTGGATCTCTTCTACTTGAGGAATTTTATCGGGGAAAGCCTTTTCTAATCTAATAGTAATCTGATCAGTAATTTTTTCTGCCCTATCCCGGTCTTCCTCCCCCACTGAATGCATAGCCGCCAATATGGCTTCCACTATTTTATTCCGATCAAATTCCACTATATGTCCTTCTCTTTTTCTGATCGATTTTATCACTTTTATCCCCCCCTTTCTCCAGGAGCTGTTTTAAAATTAATTTAATCATGGTGCATAGTTGGTAGTCCAAAATTTAAAATTTTTACCTAAAGTCATTGCTACTTAAAGTAGGGGTCGGGTTTATCCGACCTGTTTTTTACCTGAAGCTTAATGAATCGAATACGAGTAGGAAAGAGTCCCTTCTATAATAAATAAAAGAATCTTTCAGTAATCAGATAAGTTTTTTATCTCTTTTACAAAACTATGGACGTCCTTAAATTGTCTATACACTGAGGCAAATCTTACATAAGCTACTTCATCCAAGTTTCGTAATTTAGACATCACCAACTCTCCAATAACTTTGCTGCTTACTTCCTTGGATGATTCATTTTTTACTTTTTCTTCTATATCATCTACTAATTTATTTATGGTCTCCAGGCTAATCGGTCGTTTTTCACAGGCTTTAATAATCCCGTTGGCAATCTTCTCTCGAGAAAAAGGTTCTCGGCGGCCATCCTTTTTTATTACCATCAAAGGGATTAAATCTACCCTCTCGTAAGTAGTAAATCTCTTCTCGCATCTCTGGCAAACTCTTCTTCTCCTGACCACCAGCTCATTTTCTGCCTGCCGGGATTCAATAACTCTGGTATCATCATAATGACAAAAGGGACACTTCATTATTCCTCACCCCCTAAATATAGGTGTGTATTTATAGTAATATACTATATATAGGATTGTCAAGGGAAATTTAGTAATTTTTGTATTAGTATCGAAGGTTATAGCTCAGATGATTAGCGAAGAGGTAGCATTATATAGGAGAGAAAGATTAGAAGGGGGCAATCAAATTTGTACTTTATTTGTAAGTAAGAGAATAAGAGTTTATATAGGCTGAACCAAAATAAAATTCGGGCCGATAAGTCGGCCAAGGAGAAGAACCTAAGGCAATTTTATATAGAAAATAAAGAATAGAACACTACTACATCCCTCTTTTCCGTTGAACGCTCTACTCTATAGGTACTCCCTACTACTTTATTTTTTTCCCCTTAAAAAGGCAGGGATTTCTAAATCATTATAATTTATCTTTTCTTTACTCAGACTAATTTCTCTTAATTCTTCAACCTCTTTCCTCTTTTCCATCTTATCAAATCCCGCGGCAATTACCGTAATTTTAATTTCATCCTTTAATTCTGGATCTATTACTGCCCCAAAAATTATATTGGCCTCCGGGTTAGCTGCTTTGGCAATTATTTCTGCTGCTTCATTAACTTCATATAAGGTTAAATTTGGACTTCCACTGATGTTAAATAATATTCCTTTGGCTCCCTCAATAGTAGTATCTAAAAGGGGGCTACTTATAGCTTTTTCAGCAGCTTTGATAGCTCGATCTTCGCCGCTAGACCGCCCTACCCCCATTATTGCTGAACCGGCATCTTCAATGATCATTTTCACATCGGCAAAATCTACATTAATTAAACCAGCCTGGACTATAATATCAGTAATACCTTGGATCCCCTGTAACAGAACTTCATCAGAAACTTTAAAAGCATCCAGTATAGAAGTGTTCCTGCCCACTACTTGAAGTAACTTATCGTTAGGGATTACAATTAAAGTATCCACCTTCTCTTTTAATAACTTAATCCCCTCCTCTGCCTGTTGCATCCTTTTCCGGCCCTCAAAAGAAAAAGGCTTGGTCACTACTCCTACAGTTAAAGCTCCTAAATCCTTAGATATCTGGGCAACCAACGGTGCTCCTCCCGTCCCGGTTCCACCCCCCATTCCGGCGGTAATAAATACCATATCTGCCCCTTGTAAAGTTTTGGAAATCTTATCTTTGTCTTCTTCTACCGCCTTACGCCCAATATCCGGGTTTGAGCCGCTACCTAACCCCTTAGTTATACTACTACCAATCTGGATCTTATATTCCGCATTAGAAAAAGCCAACACCTGAGCATCAGTATTGACAGAAATATATTTAACTCCCCCTAATTTTGCTTCAATCATTCTATTGACGGCATTGCCTCCGCCCCCGCCTATGCCAATAACTTTTATTTCCACTAATTGACTTACTTTATCCATAGTGTTAACCAACTTATGCCCTCCTTAAAAATAATAACTAAGATTACTACGAGGGGGAATTTATCCCCTAAAATTTCCCTATTTTTCTCTTTTCGCTTTTATATCCCTTAATAATTAAAAAAAATCTTTTAACCAGTCAATCACTCCCTGAGAGGCCTCTTTTATCCCGGAAAATACATTTTTTATTTTGAGCTTACTTGAAGCCCGTTTATGCGGTTGCCCCTCAGCTAATTTTTTTTCTGCATAACTTAGTAATCCCAGAGCAGTAGAGTAGGCCGGATTATTCACCATCTCAGCCAATTCTCCCTCGTAGTGTGGTTTTCCTAACCGACAAGGTAGACCAAAGGATTTTTCAGCTACTTCTATTAATCCCGGCAATAAAGAAGTCCCCCCAGTAATGGTTACTCCAGCCGAGAGCATCTCTGCATAACCAGATCTCTTAATCTCGTTTCTAACCAGATTACATATTTCGCTTACCCGTGGTTCAATAATCTCCACCAGATATTTTTTGGGAACAGAATATTTTTCTTCTCCATTAAGACTGGAAATGTCCACTACCCCTTCAGAGGAAACGCCATTATCTATAGCACTTCCATAATTAATTTTTATCTTTTCTGCTTCATTTAAAGAAGTTTTTAAACCAATAGCTAAATCATTGGTGATATGATTACCCCCTAAGGGTAAGACCGCAGAATATACCAGTACACCTTCCACAAAAATGGCCAACTCCGTAGTACCGGCACCGATATCCATTAATAGAGCTCCCAACTCCTTTTCGGCATCACTTAAAACTACATTGCTGGAAGCCAGGGCTCCAAATACAATTTCCTCGATGTCTACCCCTACTCCCTCCATACATCTAATTAAATTTTGCACCGCCGTATTGGAACCAGTTATAATATGAACTTTACATTCTAATCTTGCCCCACTCATCCCTAAAGGATCAGTTATCCCGCTTTGTCCATCTATTACAAATTCTCGACTCAAGGTATGAATCAATTCCCGATCAGGAGAGACGATCCCCGCTTTAGCTGCTTCCATCACTCTTTCAATGTCTTCCTCACTAATTCCTGGATTTTCCCCAGAAATAGCAATAACCCCTTTGCTGTTCACCGAGGTTATATGGCTCCCTGCAATGGAAACAAAAGCAGAATTTACTCGTGTTCCTGCCATCCGCTCTGACTTTTCGATAGACCTTTTTACCGCTTGTATAGCTTGCTCTAAATCTACAATTATTCCCTTTTTTACCCCTACAGAGGGGACCGTGCCTACTCCGATTATTTCCATTTCATCGCTTTCGCCCAATTCACCAATCACGGTACAAACTTTTTTGGTTCCGATATCTAAACCCACCACTATTTCGTCCCTTCCCATACCAATAACCTCCCTGCTTACTTCTAAATATCATATACTTTCCATAAGATAAAGTAAATAAAAAATAGAAGGGTATAAATTATTAAGGGTAATTTATTTCCTCCCTTAAAGCTACTGCTCTTTAACTTTTATTACTGCTCGATCTTTAAAACGCATATCTATATATTCTACTACTAAGTTTTCTTTAATAATTTTTTCGAAAGCCTCTTTTAGTAAATAACCTTTACTGACCATTTCCTCGGCTTGAGATGCCCTAACTACTAAATCATTAACGGTACTAAAAATCAAAAAATCATCGGGGGCTAAAATTTTTATCTTATAAAATTTATCCGGTAATATTAGGTTAGCAGAATTAATTATTTCTAAGGCAGTCCTAAATTCTGGTTCAATTATATTTTTACCCACTTTTAGCTCAGTAGTTTCCAGTCCAGTTATGAGGGGCAAAAACTCTTCTGCTGGTTGAACTATTTGGGATAATACCATCCCCTCTTGGTCTGCCATAAAATATTCTTCGTTAAAATATATAATTGCAGAAGGCTCTCTCTCCTCCACAGAAATAATAATTTTATCAGGTATTACCCTTTTTACCTCTGCCTCTTTAATCCAGGGATCTTGTTTTAAATAATTTATGGTATTATCCTTGCTTAGTTTAAAAATATTATCGCCTAATTTTATCTGGGATTTATAAAATATTTCCTCCTCGCTCAGCTGATTATTGCCTTTAATAATTACCTCTTTTATCTCACAATACTCCGAATTAAACATAAAATAAAAAAAATTCCACCCCACAAAACCTATAACTAAATAAAAGATTAATATTTTAGTTATTTTTATCCCTAGAGAAAGGTGTTTTTCGCCTTCCCCCTCTTCCTCTAATTCCTCTGCCTCCTCTAATTCTTCTAATTCTATTTCTTCATTGCCTTTTTCCCACCATCTCATAATTAGTTATTTAAAAATGATGAGGAAGATAAACTCCCCAAAACCCCTTTCTATCCGCTGCCGTAGACTTTTACAATTCACCCCAAATCTCTATTTCCCGTTCTAATTTTATCCCAAAATTCTCTTCTACTCTCTTCTCAATTTCTCTAATTAGAAATAAAACGTCAGTGGCTTTGGCCCCCCCCTTATTGATTATAAAATTTGCATGCTTCGAGGACACCCTTGCTCCCCCTCGAGATAAGCCTTTTGCCCCCGCTTTTTCTATTAATTCGCCAGCATAAAAACCCGGTGGATTTTTGAATACACTTCCCGCAGTTAGCTCATCTATTGGTTGTTTATTTTTTCTAATTTTAACATATTCTTCCATAAGAGAAGATATTTTTTCTTTGTCTCCTTCTTTTAAGAATAACGTTGCTTCCAAAATTATGGCTAATTGGCGCTTTAAATCGCATTCCCGATACTTAAAGTTTAGATCAGCCAAAGGCAGTTTTTTTATTCTTTTTTCCTTCGTTAAAAAGGTTACACTTTCTACTATATCAGCCATATATCTACCAGCAAAACCAGCATTATTAATAATAGCACCCCCTATAGTCCCCGGAATATTAATAGCAAATTCTAACCCCGTTAACCCTTTATTGAAGGCTACCTTACTTAAGTAGAATAAGTTAACTCCTGCACCTGCCTGAACAGTTTTATCAAAAAAATTTATATTTTTAAAGCCCTCACCCAATTTAATTACTAACCCTCTTACTCCCTTATCCAAAACCAATAAATTGGTTCCATTCCCCATAATCCAGAAAGGAATATGGCATTCTTGAGCTATAGAAATAGTTTTTATTAATTCTTCTAAGTTGCGAGGAGAACAAAATAAGTCAGCAGGCCCACCTATCCTTAACGAGGTATGGTATTTTAGTAGTTCATTAAGTTTAACTATTTCATTAATTCCTCTTTTTCTAAATTCCTTATTTGCTTTGTCTATATTTAGATCCATGGCGTTTTTATTATTGTCTTATTAAATTCACTAAATAGTAATTTATTTACTCTTTAAACTTTTTTACCAGTTCCTGACCGATAGTCCAGACATCTCCTGCTCCCATCGTTACTATTATATCCTTTGCCTGGATAATTTTGCCCAAACAATCTACCGTCTCTTTTTTAGAAGGTATATATTTTACCTCGTCATTAATCTTTTTAATCTCCTCAAAAATAGTCTTTCCACTAATTCCGGGAATTGGCGCCTCACCTGCCGAATAAATATCATTAATAATTATTCGATCGGCATCAGAAAATGCTTCTCCAAATTTAGGGGCTAAGAGCTTGGTTCTCGTAAAGCGGTGAGGTTGAAAAATTACTATTATTCGTCTATCTTTCCAACTTTCTCTTATGGCCTTTAGAGTTACCTTTATTTCGGTAGGATGATGAGCATAATCATCTATTATTAATATTTCATCGCCTAAATTAGCTATCACTTCCATCCTTCTTTCTACTCCGTGAAAAGTTCTTAAGGCTACAGCAATTTCTTCAAAGCTCATCCCTACTTCTTTAGCCACGATAATGGAAGCTAAAGCGTTAGAAATGTTGTGATAGCCCGCAACGTTCAATTGCAGTTCTCCCATTTTCCTATTCTGCCAATATATCTGGGAAGTAGAACTTAGTAAACCTAATTTTATTTCCTGGGCTACCAGGTCAGCCTCAGTAGATATCCCGTAAGTAATATATCTTTTTCTGCAATTGTTGATCAAATTCCTTGCCTCGGAGCAATCCTTACTTAATACCACTAATCCATCATCAGGAACTTTATCAATAAAATTATTAAAATTTTTAAAGATATTTTCTAAACTTCCATAATAATCTAAATGATCATCTTCTACATTAGTAACTACCGCTAAAAAGGGGTTCAATTTTAGAAAAGAACCATCACTTTCATCTACCTCAGCTACGGCATACTTTCCCCATCCCATTTTAGCATTCCCACCAATATCATTCACTTCACCACCAATTAACACCAGAGGGTCAAAGCCGCCTTTTTC
This sequence comes from Candidatus Immundihabitans aquiphilus, assembly GCA_002383355.1. Lineage (GTDB taxonomy): Bacteria > Atribacterota > Phoenicimicrobiia > Phoenicimicrobiales > Phoenicimicrobiaceae > Immundihabitans > Immundihabitans aquiphilus. The sequence continues at coordinate 10,194 of DFYM01000049.1, forward strand.
TAATAACAGGCTTATCATTGAGGTAGTAGTAGTTTTACCATGTGTCCCGGAAACAGCAATTAATTTTTTGTCTTCCACAATCTTGGCTAACATCTCAGCCCTTCGAATTAATTTGATGTTTTTCTTTATTGCCCCTTTTACCTCAGGATTATCGGGGGATATAGCTGAAGAAATCACTACTAAATCTGCCCCCTTTATATTATTTTCATGGTGATCCTTAAATATAGTAGCCCCCTTTTTTTTCAATCTCGCGGTTATTTTAGAAGTTTTAAGATCAGATCCGCTCACCTGGTAATTTAAGTCCAGGAGAATAGAGGCTAGGGCACTCATTCCTGCCCCCCCGATACCTACAAAATGTACCTGCTCTTTTTTTACTTTCATCAAAAATGACTCCTATCTTTAGCAATATCGTTAAATTTCTGCTTTCTAATTAATTGTACAATCCTTATCAAATTCGAAAATCATCAAATATCTCTGAGCATTTTTTATTTTTTCTTGACATAATCGAAGATAAAGTCCACAATTTTTTTAGCTGAATCTGGCTTACTAAACTCTCTAACTTTTTGTGACATTCTTTCTAATTGTCTTTCATCCTGCATTAAGTTTAATAATATTTTTGCCAATCTTTCACCGGAGAGGTCTTTGTCTAAAACCATCAATGCTGCTCCCTCCTTCTCTAATAGTCGGGCATTATATTCTTGATGGTTATGAGTAGCCAAGGGATAAGGGATTAAAATTGCTGGTAATCCATAAGCACTGATCTCGGCTATAGAGGTGGCTCCTGCTCGACAGATTACCAGATCAGCCAGCGCATAAGCCCTCTCCATATCATAAAGATAAGGTTCAATAAGTAAAATACTATTCTCCTTATCTATCATTATCTTCCTAACCTCCTCATAATCCTCACTCCCCGTAATCAACAAAACTTGCCATTGATTTTTTACAAAATCCTCTTTAATAGAATTAACCCCCTCTATAACTGCTCTATTTATAGAAGCTGCTCCTTTGCTACCCCCAAACGCTAATATGGTCTTCTTTGAGGGATCCAGTCGAAATCTTTGAAAATCTTCCTTGTTTAAGGATGGTAAATTTTTACAACGGACCGGATTGCCGGAAAAAACTAATTTTGAATGACCCTTAAAATATCTTCGTGATTGATCAAAACTTAAAAACACTGCTTTCACTATACGGGATAAAAATCTATTAGTAACCCCAGGGAATACATTTTGTTCGTGTACAAAGGTGGGTATCTTTAATAAGGCAGCGATTAAGACCACTGAACCGCTTACATAACCACCCGTCCCTATAACTACATCTGGTTTAAACTTTCTTATAAGTTTATAGGCTTGCCATAAAGAAATAAAAAATACCCCTATCGCGGTAAAATTGTCCCCACAAATTTTTCTGGATAGTCCCTTAGCCTTTATACTACAAAATTTAAAACCTTCTCGAGGAATAAGTTTTGTCTCTAACCCCTTCTGGGTGCCCACAAACAATATTTCATTTTTAAAATCTCGACTGATTAATTCATGGGCTAAACTTATTCCTGGATATATATGTCCGCCTGTTCCACCGCCGGTTATTATTACTCTCAGCGACATCCCTTACTCTCCTACCCCTTTGCCCTATACTGGGAAATATTTAATAGAACTCCCATGCAAAACAGGTTGATAACTAAGGAAGTACCGCCAAAACTGATGAAGGGGAGGGTAACCCCGGTAGTAGGGATCATTTTAGTGACCACTCCAATATTAATAAAGCTCTGTGAAGCTATCATCGCTGAAATACCAGCAGCTAACAGGGCTCCAAATTGATCGGCAGATTGAATAGCTATTTTAAATCCCCGCCACAATAATATAATAAAAAGAATAATAACAGCTACCGTTCCCACAAACCCCAATTCTTCACCTATGACAGAAAAGATAAAATCTGTATGTTGATCAGGGAGATAAAAATACTTCTGTCTGCTTTCCCCCAACCCAATTCCATAAACTCCTCCACTACCTAAAGCTATTAAAGATTGGATAATATGAAATCCACTATCTAAGGGGTCACTCCAGGGGTCCAGAAAAGAAATTAATCTTATTTTTCTATAATCCTCCTGCAACATAATTAAAACCCCCACGGGAACAGCTGCTAACAGTAAAGTAAAAAGTTGAGTTACTCTTGTCCCACTAATAAATAACATAATAAAGGAAATCCCCAAAATAACTAAAGAAGTACTGAAATCAGGTTCGCTCACCACTAATAAAAACATCACGGCAGCAATAATAAGAGAGGGCAATATACCTTTAACAAAGGTCTTTACCACCTCAGAATGTTTCCTGGTTAGTGACTCAGCCATATATAAGATCAAGGTAAATTTAGCAATTTCTGAGGGTTGAAAAGAGAAAGACCCCAAATCAATCCATCTTCTTGCCCCACCTGCTGACCTACCTATGCCAGGAACAAGTACCAAAAAAAGTAATATAATGGAAAAAATCAAAAGTGGTAAAGTAAGTTTTTTATAAAAATGATAATCTATAAAAGTAGCCATAAATAAAATTACTAAACCCACCAGGGCGTAAAGGACTTGCCTTTTCAAAAAGTAATGACTATCTCCATACCATTTATAAGCCATAATATAACTCGAACTTAAGACCATACATATGCCTATAGTCACCAAAATAATTACTACTATAAAAAGGAATAAATCAGGAGATTTTTTTTCTGTGACCATCTCAAGCATAACCTCGTATTTAGACATTAGTATATTAGTTACCCAGTTACCCGGTTAGCCGGTTTGCCAGTCAATTAGTTATTGGTTTCTACTATCTTATAATAACGATTTATATTTTTCAGTTACCAGTTTTCAACTCACTAGGGATGGGGTATTCAGGTTATTTTCCTTACCTCATACATACTTTTATTTATTTTCTTCACCATGCACTTACTGAAAGCTACTTATTCCCATAAGGGTCAGTACTACTCCTGCGATCCAAAACCTAATAGTAATTTTAGGTTCTTTCCATCCACAAAGTTCAAAATGATGGTGAAGGGGACTCATTTTAAATAAAGTTTTTTTTCTTAACTTTACGGAAGTTACTTGCAAAATTACCGACAAGGTCTCAACTACAAATACCCCTCCTATTATTAATAAAAATAATTCCCCTTTAGTAAAGAGGGCTACCGAGGCTATCGCCCCCCCTAAAGTAAAAGAACCTACATCTCCTAAAAATACCTGGGCGGGGAAAAAATTATAGATTAAAAATCCCAGAGAAGAAAAGGCTACTATTAAAGCAAAAAGGGCTATAGACCAAAGATTTTGGAGGCAGGCAATTAAAGCAAAGCCAACCATAGCAATGAATATCAATCCAGTAGCTAATCCATCTAATCCATCGGTTAAATTTACGGCGTTAACCGAACTTACCAATACTAAAACCGCAAAGGGCAAAAAGGTTCTACCCAGATCTATGCGGTCATTTAAAAAAGGGAGGTAAATTTCTGTACCTAAGTTACCAGTTTTTTGCAGGTAATACACCAGGCAAAGAGCTAAGGCAATTTGAAAAAACAATTTTTGCCCGGCATAAAGGCCTAAAGACCTTTTCTTAAAATATTTTATTAAATCATCTACTAATCCAATAACCCCGAAACCGACCGTAATAATTAAGGACCATAAAATATCATAATGAGGAGGGACAAAAATTATGACCACTAATATCAAAGTGAAAATAATAACTATTCCTCCCATCGTAGGGGTCCCCATTTTATGTTGATGTAAATCCGGTCCTTCCTGACGAATCCATTGTCCGATATTATATCTCTTTAAATAATTGATAAAAGGGGGTAAAAGAATAAAAGGGATTAAGAAAGAAATTAAGATTATTAATAGCCAGCTAATCATTCTGCCCTCCCTGAGTTAGAACACTTGCTGAATGTTCTTCTTGCCAAAATTGTAAGATATCTTCCATTTGCATTTCTCGTGAACCTTTTAGCAAGACAAAATCTCCAGGTTTAACTAGATTTATTAACTTTTGGACTAAAAGTTTTTTCCCGTCTTTCTCAAAAGAAAAAATCTGCTCTTGGGCCATCCCTTCCTTCTCTGCGGCTTGAGCGATTATTTCGCCCCCTTTACCCACGGTGATTAATAGATCAATAGCTAATTGGGCAATTTCTTGGCCAATTTGTTGGTGATAGAAATTGGCTTTCTTGCCCAATTCCAGCATATCTCCTAAAATTGCTATTTTTCTACGGTCTTTTGCTACTTCCACTAAAGTTTCTAAAGCTTTTCTAACTGACTGGGGACTAGCATTGTAAGAATCATCCAATACCTTAATATCATCGTAAAGTTTTATCACTTGGATGCGCTTATCTAAAGTTTCAAAATTGGCCAGACCCTTTTTCACTAATTCTAAGTCTACTTGCAAAGCAAAAGCGACAGCAGTAGCGGCCAGAGCATTATAAATATTGTGTCTTCCCAATAAAGGTAAGAATATCTCCTCGGTTATCCTATCCTTTATTTTCAGAGTAAATCTTATCCCCCGCTCACCCATAGAAGTGATATTATCTGCCATAATATCACTTCTATTCTCCAGACCAAAGGTAATTATTTTTTTGTCTTTTACTATTTCTGCCATTCTGGAAAAATAGGGGTCGTCCCTGTTTAGAATAGCTATCCCCTTTGAGCCTAATGATTGCAATAATTCGCTTTTAGCCCTAAAGATATTATCTCTTGAGCCTAATAAACCAAGATGGGACTCTCCAATATTAGTGATTACCGCTAAATCCGGGGGAACAAGCTCAGTAAGAGTTTTTATTTCACCTAACCCTCTCATCCCCATTTCTACTACTAATATTTTATGGTCAGGTTTAAGTTGCAGTAAGGTAAGGGGAATACCAATTTCCGTATTATAATTCCCCGAGCTTTTTAAAAGAGAAAATTTTGGAGATAGTAGATGAGCAATCATCTCTTTGGTAGTACTTTTCCCATTACTCCCGGTTACACCAATATTAAAAGTTTTAAGTTTGCTTTTATAATACTTAGACCAATCTTGCAAGGCAGTGAGGGTATCTTCGGTTACCAGGATAATTTTATCCTTAGCTATTTCCTCAAGCGGTAACAAATTTTTTCTCCTTTTGCTCACTACTATCCCTACCGCTCCTTTATTCAGCGCTTCCATGGCAAAACTATGACCATCCACCTTGCAACCCTTTAAGGCAAAAAATAAATCACCAGGCACCAAAGTTCTACTATCTATAGAAATACCATTTATCACCGTATCAGGACTGCCCTGAATTATCCTCCCGGAAATAGCTTCTGCTAACTCTTTTACTCTACATCCTTCCAATTCTTTCCCTTTCACCCAATATTATTTTTTTCACTACTTCTTCATCATTATGAGGAATTACTTTATTACGATAAATTTGTTCATTTTCTGGACCTTTCCCCGCGATCAGAACTATATCTCCTGGTTCAGCTTTTCTTAAGGCATGTTCAATCGCTTCTACTCGATCAACCATTATAATATAATCTTTACCAGTTTTTTTTACTCCTGCTTCGATCTCCTGAGCAATTTTAAAAGGGTCTTCGCTCTTGGGGTTATCGGCAGTTATAATTACATAATCACTATAGGCACCTAAAACTTCTCCAATGATAGGCCTTACCCCGCTATATTTTTCTCCTCCGTGTCCAAATACGGTAATAACCTTGCAAGAAGCAAAAGAACGTAAATGACTGAGTATGTTCCCTAAACCGTGGTAATTGTGGGCAAAATCTACAATAACGGTGTAATTTTGCCCAAAATCAAGTAATTTATATCTACCCGGAGCCCCATAAAATTTACCCAAAGCCATAGACATTTTTTCCAGTGGAATACCTTGAGTAATAGCCGCTGCTATAGCCGCTAAAGCATTATAGACATTATATCCTCCCCCAAAATTTAAGTATATTTTTTCTCTGCCTCGGGGTGTTTCTACTATAAAGGAACAATTTTTTAAATTTATCTTTATATCAGTAGCCTTAACTTCTGCCTTTTCTCTAACCCCATAAGTGATTAAATTAACTTTATTGTCCTTGATAAATTCCGGGCTATACTCTTCATCAACATTGATTACCGCAAACTTCCGGCAAGCGTCTTTGTGGCTATTATTCAAACTCAGAAACAGCTTTTTCTTACTTTCCAAATAATCAGTAAAATTTTTATGAATCTCAAAATGTTCATTACTAATATTAGTAAAAATAGCTACTTCAAAATCGCAACCTGCTACGCGAGATAATTTCAAGGCGTGAGAAGAAACTTCTATTACCGCATACTCATCCTTTTGCTCCACCATTTCTCGGAGGCTTTTTTGCAAATCTACCGATTCCATAGTAGTCATACGGGAGGGACTAATTTTATCACCAATTATATTTTGAGGTGTGCTTAATAACCCTGTTTTATAACCTGCTTCACTAAGAATGGCTCTTAACATATAAGCTACAGTGGTCTTGCCATTGGTACCCGTAACTCCGATTAATTTTAATTTCTGTGAGGGAAAATCATAAAACTGATTGGCTAAAAGGGCTAAAGCTTGACGACTGTCAGCTACTTTTATAGTAGTAATACCCGGCCAGGGGTCAACTTCCTCCTCTACTACTAAAGCAATAGCCCCCCGACGGATAGCTTCGTCAACAAAGCAATGTCCGTTAAAACTAAAACCTTTTATGCCTACAAATAAACCATCTTTCTCTATACTTCGCGAGTCGTGATAAATTCCTTTTATGTCTAAATTCAAGTCACCCTGAATTTTCTGGACTTCTAAATTGGTTAGTAACTGGCTCAATCTCATCAAAAATACCTCAACATTTTTACAATACAAAAGGTAGAGAACATTTATCCTTAATTATCACTTTAAGTTAAGTGCCCACCACTAAAGTTAATCTTCCTTATAGAGTATAGCTTATTGCTTATACCATTTCAATCCATTAATCGGTCCTAATTTTTTCCTCCCGACTTTCTTTACTATTTTTTAATCTTAACCAGGTAACTAGCTAACTAAGTAACCAATCCTCACGAAATACTCATCTAGCGGGTGGAATGGATAAATAAGGGAGAACCTTAGAGGCAATATCTTGAAAAACAGGAGCCGCTACTGCTCCCCCATAATAGCTACCTCGAGGTTCATCTAATAAAACTAAAATAGATATTTGAGGATCTTCTAGAGGAGCATAACCGACAAATAAAGAAGTGTACTTATCTTTAGAATATCCCCCGGTAGAAAAATCAAATTTTTGACCGGTTCCCGTTTTGCCTGCTACCCTATATCCACTAACTTTTGCCCCCTTACCAGTCCCCTCCACTACTACCTGTTCTAATATCTCACCCATGGTTAAAGCTGTTTCGGTGGAGACCACTTGTCTTACGGCCTTCGGATTAAATACCTTAGTTTTATTCTGGTCAGGATCTAAAATTTCTTTGGCGATCATCGGTTTCATTAAAGTCCCTCTATTGGCTATAGCTGAGATAGCCATTATTAATTGAATAGGGGTCACCGCAATTTCCTGACCTATAGATAAAGAGGCCAAGGAAATCTTTGACCAATCCTTTGTACTTCTTACTAAGCCATTTACCTCCCCGGGTAAATCTATCTCGGTTAATGAACCAAACCCAAACCTTCTTATGGCAGTTTCCAAATCTTTTTCTTCTAATTTAGTTCCTACCTGAATAACCCCGACATTACAAGAATTTTTTACAATATCAGTAAGATCCTGGGAACCGTGAGGGTCTATATCATGAAAAACATGGCCATTATAATTTATCCACCCCTTACAGTAGAAGTGATCATCTAATTGGGCTACCCCTTTTTCTAGGGCCGTAGCTATAGTAACTACTTTAAAGGTTGAACCGGGTTCCCAGATATCCGTAATCGCCCGGTTCCTCCATATCTCTCGAGAAACTTTATAAAAATAATTGGGGTCATAAGAAGGCCTTACCGCCATGGCTAATATCTCACCCGTTTTAGGTCTTACTACTATAGCGACCCCGGCTTTCGCTTTATACTGGTTAAAAGCTTGGTCTAAAGCCTCTTCGGTAATATATTGTATGGCCTCGTCAATAGTTAAAACAATTGAATTCCCGTCTCGACAATCGGTCGGCTCCCTAATACTAAGAGGAATTTTTTCTCCAGTAGCGTCTCTTTCTAAAATCACCAAACCAGGGGAACCTTTTAATTCCTGGTCAAAAAATAACTCCAATCCTTCTAATCCCTGATTATCTATACCCACAAAACCTAATAGATTAGAAGCCAAATTATTTTTGGGATAATATCTCTTGTTTTCGTCTAAAAAATCTAAACCAGTTAGATTTAATTTTTTTACTTCCTCCACTTCTGCCTCGGTCAATTTTCTTTTTATCCAGACGAAAGCACTCTTTTGAGTTAATTTTTCAAATATTTCTTTGGTTTCTAAACCAAGAAGGGGGGATAGTAGTTGGGCAGCTTTTTGAGGATCGTTTATTTGAGAGGGAACAGCAAATAAAGATTTAGTATTCACATTTATCGCTAACTTTTTTAAATTTCTATCATAGATATTTCCCCGCTCTCCCTCAAGGAGGAAAGAGGTTAGATGTTCTCGCCGAGCCAGCTCTTTATATTTGTCCTGTTGAATTACTTGAATATGGTATAATCTGTAAATTAATAAAAAATAAAGACTTAAAAATATAATAAATAAAAAAGTAATTCGTTCTTTCTTATCTTTATCTAGCAAGCACTTTCCCACCTTTTGGCTGTCATTATCTTTTAGTATATGGTTGCAATTTGGAGCTTATTTTAAATTAGATAAAATCAGTCATTAATCTTCTTCAAGTCAGCCCTAGCTTGTAGAAATCCCTGTTTTTCGTATTCGTGGTCGCTTACCTCAACATTTTCCGCCAGCTTGCTTAAGGAAGAAGGGAGCACAGCAATGAATTCTACTTCTTTAGGTCTAATCATCCCTAATTGATTACCGGCAATTTCTTCAATTCTATCCAGCGCAGAAAGGGTCTCCACCGTAAGTTCGAGTTTTTTATTCTCTTCCACTAATTTTGCCTTATGATTTTCTAACTCTATCACTTTATACCCTAATTCGGTCAAGGCAATGGTGTTAGAAATATAAAAGACAGTTAAAAAGGTGATAAAGGACATCAATAATAAAAACTTTCCGCTCTTAGCCAAAAAACTCTTGTTCTCATAATTATTCTTATAGCTATAGCCATTATGATTACCATATTCTACTTTTTTTTGGTTCTTTCCCATAATTTTTCACCTCCTTCATTTAACCTTTTTTTATTTAGATTTATCAATTAAAATTAACCGGTCAATCTATTAACTTCTCTGCTACTCTTAGCTTAGCACTTCTCGCTCGGGGGTTCCTCCTTATCTCCTCCGGAGAAGCTTTAAGAGGCTTTTTGGTTATAATCTTTAATCCATAAGTAGGTGGTTTCCCTATTTCTCTTGCCGCTTCTTTAAAGACATTTTTAACTATCCGGTCCTCTAAAGAATGATAGGAAATTACACAAATCCTCCCCTCCCCGGCTAAAACTTTAATCGCCTGGTTCAAACCTTCCGCTAAAACCTCCATTTCTCGGTTTACTTCTATTCTTATGGCCTGAAAAACCCTCGTAGCCGGATGTATTCTCCATCTTTCCCCCCTTTTAGCTGGGGGGAGAGCCCTTAAGACTAAATCAGCTAATTGTTGAGTAGTAGTAATAGGTCTTTTCTCTCGTTCTAAAACAATTAGCCGGGCAATCCTCTTTGAGAAGTGTTCCTCTCCATAATTTTCCAACACTCTAATCAGTTCTTTTTCCGGATAACTATTGACCAACTTAGCAGCATCAAACTTTTGGGATAAATCCATCCGCATATCTAAAGGACCGTCTTCTTGGAAGCTAAATCCTCTCTCCTTCTTTTTTAATTGGTAAGAAGACACCCCTAAATCAAATAATACCCCCGATACCTTATCAATCTTTAGACGAGAGAGAATTTCTCCTAAATTCTTAAAATTATCCTTAACTAATATAACCCTATCCCGGAAAGAGCTTAATTCTTCTTGGGCTATTCTAAGGGCTTCGATATCCTGATCTATGCCAATTAATAAACCTTGGGGATATATTTTTTCTAAAATAGCTTTAGAGTGTCCACCACCTCCTAAGGTACAATCAACGTATACACCACTTCCTTTATTGCAATTCAAATAGTGCACTACTTCTTCCGATAGTACCGGAATATGGAAAGAATGCATTATAAATTAGCCTTCTTCTTTAGGTTCATATATCCTTTCTGCAATATCCTCGTACGAGCCTTCAATTTCCTTAGAATATCTTTGCCAAATATCTTTACTCCAGATTTCTAGTCGGTCTAAAACCCCGATAACCATGACTTCTCGCTCGAGGCGAGCGTAATCTCTCAAGTATTTCATAATAACTACTCTCCCTTGGCTATCTAAAGTACCGGTAGTGGCCCGAGAAAAAAGTATTCTCTTAAATGCTCGGGCATCCCTTTGACCTAAAGGGAGGAGTTTTAATTTTTCCGATAGAGTCTTCCATTCCTCCAGCGGATAGACAAAAAGACATACATCCAGACCAAAAGTGAGGATAAAATTGTCTCCTAAAGGTTTCCGATAGTTGGCCGGGATAATCAATCTTCCTTTTCCATCTATAGTATGCTCGTATTGCCCTAAAAACATAAATATTCCTCTAAATAATTGTATGTTCCACTTTACTCCACTTTACTCCACTTTACTTGATATTAGTATACTACATTTTTCAAAAAAGTCCTCTTTTTTTGAAAAAATTTTTGTCTTTTTTTAAAAAATATAATAGATACCCTACCTGTGGTGTCGCTTGCTTAATTAAGGCATAGATATACTATTCTCACTTTCGAATTTTTGAGGAAAAAGGTGGTCAGGGGAATATAAAAATATATTGGAGGATAAAAAAGAGGAGACCGGTAATAAAATTTTCTGTTACCGGTCTCCTCTTTTTTATTTTTTTTCTTTATTTGTTTTTTAATTTTTAAATAAGCAGATCATAAGCCGAGTTCTGTCCCTTTCTATATTATCCGTTATCACTAACGAATCGATTAAAAGGGTGGTAATCATCTATCTAGGAGGTAAGTTACCTTACCCCTCTTGCGACCTACCCGAAGATTCAGCGGGCCACCACAACTCTTCCTATTTGGTCTTGCTCCAAGTGGGGTTTGCTAAGCTGGTTAGTCACCTAACCACTGGTAGGCTCTTACCCTACCTTTTCACCTTTACTGAGCACTCAATCCTGCGCTTAAACTGAATGCTCGGCTGTGTATTTTCTGTAGCACTTTCCTTGAGGTCACCCTCACTGGGAGTTACCCAGCACTTTGCCCTGCGGAGCTCGGACTTTCCTCGAAAGAAACTATTTTTCTCTCGCGATTACCTGATCTGCTTACTCATTACTTTTTACTTTACAAATCTTATCTTTAAGTCTTTAAGGGAGAAATTTTAGAAATTCCTTTTTTGTTAATATATCATTCTGCTAAGGAGAAGTCAACAGTCAGTCAGTCAGTCCCGATATAGTCTCTTAAATCTACTCTCTCCACACTAAAATTCTACTACAATTAGGACAAGTTACCAGGATTTCACCCTTTTTCAATTGATAAACAATATCACTGGGAAGGTCAAGATAACAGCCAGTACAGATAGAACTATTGACTTCAATAACTGCTTTTCCATTTTTCCCTCTTCTTAATGATTTATACTCGGCAAGAAGATGGCTATCATTTATTTGTTTTAATATCTCTCCCCTCTTATTATAATAAAAATTTATTTTCTCCTCTATTTTGGAAATACTTGAGGTTATTTCCTGTTGAGCTTCACCTAAATATTCCTCTCTCCTTTTCAAATCTTCTTCCAGTTGATCAATCAATTTGTTGTTTTTTTCTACCTCTTCCATCAACTCTAACAATTCATCTTCCACCATTTTTTTTTCTTCCTGGTAGCTATTTATGACTCCTTGTAATTGTTTTAGCTCTTTAATATCGCTTATCTTACCGCCGTATAAATCTTCCTGATGTTTTTTAATTTTATTGGATTTTTCAGATAAATCTAATTCTTTCCGACTCAATTTGAGCAGTAATTCTTTAGAAATCTTCTTTCTACTTTCCAGTTGGTTTTGCAATTCCTTAACTTCCTTAGCAATCTTCTCTACTTTTGTGGGTAATTCTCTTTTTTCTTTCTCTTCCTCATCTATATTGCTATCTATTTTTTGTAGTTCCAAAAGCATTTCCAGTTGTTCTATCAAGACAGTTTCCCCCCTCTTTCTCTTAGCCTATCCTAATTTAAAATAAAAATAAAAAAACCTTACTTCCCATTGAAAAGAAGTAAGGTTTGGAGAATTTAATCCTTCTCTTATTTCGAGTACTTTATATTTTTTAATCTTCATTAGCTCTCTTATTACCCTTGTTATTTACTTTGGTGGGCCCACCTGGGCTCGAACCAGGGACCGACCGGTTATGAGCCGGTTGCTCTACCAGCTGAGCTATGGGCCCTTATCAGCATTTTTTGTTCTCATAGTATATCAAACATGACAAATAAAAGTCAACTGAAAAATTGTGCCTTGCCCACGAGAAATAGAGTTCGGCCCACTTCTTTCTTTAAAGCCCGCAAAAAGACTGAAAAGCGAGAATTTATCGGCGAACAGGGATATCCGCTTGGTGATACCCATAAGATTAGAGAAGGTAGCAATAGAAATTGGTAGCCAGCATGAATACCAAGTACTGGCACCATACCATCTAAAATTAATTAAACATTTGCTTAATCTTCTTTACTTCTTTCAATCGGCCTACTGCCACTACTTCAATCCTCTCCATATGAATATCCTTAGATGCTTTAATATATATAGTTTTTTGATTATCTTTCTCTAACTGTTTAACTAATAACATCTTGGTTCCGGATAAAACCTTTTCCACTTGCGGATTAACGGCCAGCAAAATCGCCTCAGCACTACTAGTTTTACATAATTCCTCCAATTTTCGTAAAACTATATTAGCTACTGTCTCCGCAGACAAAACCCGGCCCGTCCCCCCACAATAAGGGCAAGAGGTCCTTAACATATTTTCTAAATCTCTTCTTACTCTCTTTCTGGTTAGTTCTACTAAACCCAATTCGGTATTTTGTACAATATTAGTTTTAGTTTTATCCTTCTTCAGACCCTCTTCTAATTTTTTTACTACCTTTTCTATGTCTTCCTGCTCTTCCATATCAATAAAATCAATTATAATAATTCCTCCAATATCTCTCAGTCTTAACTGTCGGGCTATCTCCTCCGCTGCTTGCAAATTAGTTTTTAAAATAGTTTTTCTCATATCCCCTTTACCTACAAATTTTCCAGTATTTACATCAATGACAGTTAAGGCTTCGGTCTGATCAAGGACCAAATATCCACCACATTTAAGCCATATCTTCTTTTGTAGAGCCTTTTGAATCTCTTTTTCAATGCCATATTCTTCAAATATAGGTTTTTCTCCCGTATAAAGAGATACCCTTCCCTTTAAGCTAGTCAAAGATAAGTTATCTAAGAATTTCCCTATATTTTCATATTCCGTCTTAGAGTTTATTAATATTTCCTCCACTTCTTCGGTAAAGAGATCACGAATAATCCGATAAGTAAGAGTAAAGTCTTCGTGCAACAATATTGGCGCCTTAGCCCTTTTCATTCTCTTTTTAATTTTATCCCACAACCTAATCAAAAAATCTAAATCAGGTAAAAGATCTTCTAACTCTTTCCCCCAAGCCGCTGTTCGAGCGATTAATCCAGCATCCTTGGGTTTTATCTGTTGCAAAATTTTTTTTAATCTTTCTCTTTCTTTTTCCTCTTCAACACGATGAGATATTCCGATATTCGAATTGTTAGGCATTAAAACTAAATATCTGCCGGGTAGACTTATATTAGTAGTAACCCGAGCACCTTTTGGACTGATTGCTTCCTTTACTACTTGCACTACGATTTCCTGACCAACCTTAATCTTTTTACTGGATGAAGAGGAAGGAGAAATTTCTATCCCTTCTATTTTTTGATCGTCATCAATCTCAAGGTTGCGGTCAATATGTAAAAAGGCATTTTTTTCAATTCCAATATCTATAAAAGCAGCCTCTATTCCCGGAAGGACATTGGTAACCTTGCCTTTATAGATATTTCCCACTATCTTGTCATCTTCAATTCTTTCAATATGGATCTCTACCAATCTTCCTTCTTCGAGGATGGCCACTCTTTCTTCAGTTAATCCTATATCTATTATTACTCTTTTATTCATTTACCAAATAAAACTCCTATTTTTGCTTAACTACCTAAACAGGGGAGGAGAGAATAATTCCCCTAAAACTCCTCGGCTTTTTTCTTATAGTATAGCATAGCCCCAGAATTCTTCTTAAATCCCGAGGCTATTAAACCTGATTTTCTCCAATTATATATATTACTCTAAATAGCTTGATTAGTAAAGATAGCTGCTAGCTANNCTCCCAAAAACCGGCGAATTTACTCTCTCTAAATAACGGCCTTACCTCTCGCATATAACCCTTTTCGATAAATCTGCCTAATGTCAAAATCATAATCACCACAAGAAGATAACCAGGACCCTATCACATATCGAGGATTTAAATTTCCGGCCGGTCCAATACTTAACCATAACTCCAGTTTTAAAATTTGATCTTTATATCTTTGTGCTTCCATTTTTAAAATTAGCGGTCTGGTATCGATATTTTTTGTCCCTTTGGGGGTCTGCTTTTCGACCCTTATCTCTTTTAGGCTTAAAAAATCTCGAATATTTCCCCTTGCCTTTTCGAGAACTTCCTCTGGTGATATTTCTCCAAGATTTTCCTCTTTTATCTTGTTTTGGTGAAAATCTTCTTCCCGAAAACCCCTTTTAGACACTTCCTCCAAATCCTTATTTAATTTCCTTTTTAAGATAATTAGATAAGCAGCAGAGTCAATTATCTTGGTTAAAGACTCAGAATTTAAGGGAATCTCTCTAGCTTTTATTATCTTTAATCCTAAAGGTGAAACCTGGTTTATCTTTTCCTTCAGTTCGCCTAGGTTTACTGCCTCTTTTAATTTTAGATCTAAATATTCAGAATTACTACTTATACCGAGGGGTAAGGGAGGACCAAAAGATATCTTAAAGCGAGGATTAAAGCCGCCAGAGATAACCACCGGAATATCTGCTCTCCTTAAAGTACGGCTAAAAACCTGAACTAGATTTAAATGAGAAATATATTGGAGAGGTCCGTCTTTACTATACTTTATTCTAACTAACTTCTCCAAGGATACCCTCCTTTTAATTAATTTAACATACGCCGCAGGAATTACAGGACGCCAAGCGACAATCAGGGGTCATCTCCCCCCTTAAAGCTTTTTTCTTTTCTTCGAAGAGATATTCTTTTTTCACTCCACTCGAGATATGTTCCCAAGGAAAAATTTCCTCATCCCTTCGCTCTCTATGGGCATAAAATTCCATAGAAAGTCCGCTTTCCTTAAAAGCCTCCTGCCAGGCTCTAAATTTAAACTGTTCTCGCCAGGCATCAAATTTACAGCCCAAATAATGAGCCTTCTCTAATACTTCCCCTAATCTCCTATCCCCCCGAGCAAAGACAGCCTCCAAATAACTCCGCTCGATATCGGGATAGCTAAAAGAAATATTTCTTCTTTTTAATCTCTTATTTAAATAATTTAATTTTTGCTCTAAGACATCTATTCCCTCTTGAGCCTCCCATTGAAAAGGGGTGTGCGCTTTGGGCACGAAAGCAGATACACTAATATTTATCCCTATTTTTTTCCCGGTTACCTCTCTACCTAACTGGTCAACTTTATTAACCAGCCGTACTATCCCCTCTATATCCTCCTCGGTCTCAGTAGGTAAACCTATCATAAAGTAAAGTTTCACTCTCCTCCATCCTCCCTTAAGTGCTGCTTGTATAGAAGTATACAGGTCCTCTTCTTGAACCTTCTTGTTTATTACCTCTCTTAGTCGCTGAGTTCCCACCTCGGGAGCAAAAGTAAGCCCCGTCTTTCTGACCCTCTGAATCTGTTGGGCTAAACTTACGGAAAAAGCATCTATCCTTAAAGAAGGCAGCGAAACTCCTACCCCCTTCTCCTTAAAACGGTCTACTAATTTAGTTATCAATTCTTCAATCTGGCTATAATCCGTGGAGCTTAAAGAGGATAAAGATATTTCTTCATAGCCGGTATGGGCGAGAATTTCCTCCGCTAATTTAATTAAATTTTCTACCGATCTTTCTCTAACCGGACGATAAATCATGCCGGCCTGACAAAAGCGACATCCACGCGTGCAGCCGCGAAATATTTCTAAGGTTATCCGATCATGGACTACCTCCAAATTAGGAACCAGGGGGAAAGGGGGGAAAGGTGCTTGATCGAGATTAGTAATGAGCCGTTTCCTAACTAAGGGAGGGGCTTCCTTCTCTCGAGGAGTAATTGATTTAATCCTCCCATCAGCCCAGTAATCTACCTCATAAAAAGAAGGGACATAGACCCCTTCGCCAATCACAAATAAATCAATGAAAGGAGATAAGGGCTCTGGATTAAAAGCAGCTGGACCACCGGCCATAACCAGAGGGTCTTTTTCCTTTCTCTCCTCTTTTCTTAATGGAATCTGCCCCAACTCCAGGAGATTTAAAACATTAGAAAAACACAATTCGTGCTGAAGGGTAAAACCTACAAGATCAAAAGAGTTTAGAGAACGATAGGTTTCCAGGGAAAATATAGGCAATTCCTGCTCTCTTAGCAATTTATCCATATCCACGGCTGGGGAAAAAACCCTTTCAGCAAGAGCATCTTCTCTTTGGTTGATGATCTCGTATAATATTTTAAATCCTAAATAGCTCATCCCAATTTCGTACAAATCCGGAAAAACCAGAGCTACTTTAATCATTGATTTATCTTCTTTTTTAATTATTTCGTTATATTCTTTACCCGTATATCTCCCTGGTTTTTCTACTTTATCCAATAATTCGGCAAATAATATCTTTTTTATATTCAAATTACTCTCTCCTTGGTTTTAATAAATCTTACCCCCTTCTCTCCTCCCTGAAAGAAAAGAAGGAAGAAGGCAGAATAATCCCTCACTCGATAAGCTAGTATAGGCTGGATACCTAAACTACCATTCCTTACTGCTGCCACCTTTTGGTTTAATGAAAAAGCCCTTCGGCAGATCTGCCAAAGGGCTGATTATTTTCTTGGCTCCTCGGGCAGGGCTCGAACCTGCAACCCTCCGGTTAACAGCCGGATGCTCCACCATTGAGCTACCGAGGAAGATCGAGTTTAATTATACTTAAAAATCTAGCGCAAGTCAATAATTAAGAGAAAACATATTTAAAATTTAGAACCACTTTCTTTTTATAAAGATCACTATCGCTATTGCTGATAAAGAGAAGGAAATACCAAGTGTTATGAGAAAAGCATAGGGCGAATTTTGAAATGGTAATTTCACATTCATACCATATATGCTGGCTACCAAAGTTGGTATGGTTAAGATTATAGTGATTGCGGTCAGGAATTTCATTACCACATTTAAGTTGTTAGAGATAACTGAAGCAAAGGCATCCATCATCCCGCTTAAAATATTACTGTAGATATTACTCATATCCAGAGCCTGTTGATTCTCAATAATGACATCTTCCAGTAAATCTTTATCGTCGCTATCCATTTTTATAATTTCCGTTCCTTGAAGTCTTTTTAGCATAAGTTCGTTTGATTTCAAAGAAGTGATAAAAAAAACTAAACTTTTCTCTAAGTTCAATAGTTTTATTAACTCCTCATTCTTCATCGCCTTATGTAATTCGTTTTCTACTGCGGTGCTCCTCTTGTCAATCTCCTTTAAATAGTTCAGATACAATAAAAATGCCTTTAAAAATATCTGCAAAATAAAACGACTCCTATTTTGAGTGGAAAAACCTCTTACTTTGCCAAGAATAAAATCTAAAATAATCGGGGTGTCTCTAAAGCAAATAGTAATAACCCAGCCTTGGATAATTATTATCCCCAAGGGCAGAGTAGTAAATTGAATATCAGCCTCTTTTTCGTCGAATCTTGGTATTCTTAATACAATCAGAATACACCCGTCTTCTACCTCAATCCTGGCTCTTTCATCAATATCCAAGGGATCAGTCAAGAAATCTAAAGGAATATTTAATTTCTGAGATAATTTCTCTAATTCTTGAGAAGTAGGACTTTCTACGTTTATCCAGCTACCTAGATCAAATTCATTAGTTTTTTGTAAATTGTTCTGTATGGTTTTAAATATAGTAATCACCTGACCACCTCAACTGCCTTAATTATTATAAAACTTGTTTTAAAAGCTTATTCTAAATAATCTCTCAACTTTTTACTTCGAGTCGGATATCTTAATTTCCGCAGAGCCTTTGCCTCAATCTGACGAATTCTTTCTCTGGTTACTCCAAATTCTTTACCCACTTCTTCGAGAGTATGAGGATGGCCGGTCGCAATCCCAAATCTCAATTCCAATACCCTTTTTTCCCGATAAGTCAAGGTATTTAATACTTCATTTAATTGCTCTTTTAAAAGAGTGTTAGAGGCGACCTTGGGAGGGGCAGGAGACTCCTTATCTTCAATAAAATCTCCCAAATGACTGTCTTCTTCTTTGCCTATAGGGGTCTCCAGAGACACCGGTTCTTGAGCTGTCTTCAATATTTCCCTCACCTTGTCTTCAGTTATTTCCATTCTTTCGGCAATTTCACTAACTGTAGGCTGCCGTCCTAACTCCTGCAAGAGTTGGCGTGAGACTCGCATAAGTTTATTAATAGTCTCCACCATATGAACCGGTACCCGAATGGTTCTTGCCTGATCAGCTATGGCTCTCGTAATAGCCTGTCTAATCCACCAGGTAGCATAAGTGCTAAACTTATATCCCTTTCTATAATCGAACTTTTCTACGGCTCTGATTAGACCCATATTACCTTCCTGAATGAGATCTAAAAATAACATTCCTCTTCCTACATAACGTTTGGCAATACTTACCACCAGCCTCAAGTTGGCTTCTACCAATCTCCTTTTTGCCTTTAGGTCTCCTTTTTTTATTCTTTTGGCCAACTCTACTTCTTCCTCAGCAGTTAATAGTTTTATTTTGCCTATTTCTTTTAGGTACATCTTTACCGGATCATCCAATTCTATCTCTTTAGCTAATTCTTCTTTTAAATCAGTTTCCTCTTTAGAAATAGAATCGGCCTTGTCTTTTAGCTCAATCTCGGTATCTTTTTCTCTCATCAACACTGAGCCTTCTTCTTCGTTCTCGACTATTTCAATACCAGATTCGCTTAAAGTATCGTAAAAATGTTCTACCGTATCTGCACTCAAATCATCACCCGCTAAAAATTTTTCTATTTCTTGATAGGTTAAATATCCCTGTTCCTTACCTTCTTTAATTAATTCTTCGAGTATTTTCTTTCTTCTCATCTTTATGTTCTAGCCTTTCTTTTTCCAGAAGTAAAACTTATTTATTCAATCAGGTCCAAAAATTGGAAAGTTAGCTTTAAAAAATTATTTTGTACTTCGTATTTTTAATTGCTGGGCAATCTCTTCCAATTCTTTTAAATCACTTTCCTCTATTTTTTCCGATTTCTTAATCTTTTCATCGAGTCTTCTTGCTTTTTTTTCCAATTCTTTTATCTTTCGGGTCAATTTATAATTTTTGATGGTGTTTATACAGCCAAAGACCACTTTCTGGTTAAAAAATTTATCTTCTTCTAGCAATAATCTAGAAATTACCTTTGCCGATTCCTTATCCTCTAAATCATCAATCACTTTTTGAGGATCTATCTCTTTATTTTCCCGCAAAAGATGGCCAATAACAGATACAATTTGTTGATGTAGCGGAACCGAAAAATCTTCCTCGCTTACTTCCCTTAATACCTGCTCAGCAATCTCTTTACTCCCTAACATTGCTCCCATAAGAATTTTTTCTGCTCTAATATTTCCATCTTCCACCTCTGTTTTAATCTGGTTAGCCGGGGTAAATTTTTTTGTCCCTCTTTTGTAATTCCTCAATTCAATTAATATTGCCTCTTCAGACAAATTTAACTCTTCAGAAATTCTCTTAATTTGAGCTCTTCGTTCAACTTCATTATCTAATGCACCCAGAGTGGGCAAAATTTCTTTAATTATCCTTACTTTCCCTTCAATAGTATGCCTATTATATTGGGTATACAAAAGTCTTAACTTATAGTCTATCAAGGATAAGGAGTTATCAATTAAAAATTGGAAAGCCTGAGCCCCCTTTTTAATTAAAAAATCTGCTGGATCGTAGCCCCGAGGTAAAGCTATAACCTTTACTTCTATACCATTTTTTACAAATAAATCAAGACCCCGAAGAGTAGCCATATTTCCCGCTGAATCCGCATCATAGGCGATTAAGACCCTATCTGTAAAACGTTTGATTAATTCTACTTGTTTGGTAGTCAAAGCCGTCCCCAAAGAGGCTACCCCTTGATTGAACCCATATTGCTGAGCTATTAAAACATCAGTATAACCTTCTACCATGATGGCTTCATTCCTTTGGCGAATTTCCTCTTTAGCAAAATTCAGGTTGTATAAATTTTCTCCTTTGTTATAGATTAAGGTCTCCGGAGAATTTATATATTTGGGTAAAGAATTATCTAACACCCTGCCACCGAAACCCACTATCTCCCCCGCTACCTTAAAAATAGGAAAAATTATTCTATTTCTAAAATAATCAACATATCTACCCTCTGTTTTGTTCCCCTTGACCAGTCCTGCTTTACTTAAATCATCAGTACTATAGCCCTTTTTCCGTAAAAAGGTAATTAATAAATTCCCTGTAGGCGGCGCGTAACCTAATCTATATTTCTTAACCGTATTTTCTTTAATCCCTCTTTTTTTAAGATAATCTATTACTTTTTCCCCTAAAGAAGTCCGGGCTAAACATTCTTCATAATATTTAGCCGCTAAATTATTTAATTTATATAAACGTTCTTTTTGGAGATAAAGAAAATTTTCTCCCTTCCCCTCGGTGGGTAGAGTTATGCCTGCTTTTTTGGCTAGTATCTCTACCGCCTCGGGAAACTCAACTTTTTCAAATTTCATAATAAAATTAAAGATATTGCCCCCCTCTCCGCACCCAAAACAGTGAAATAATTGTTTTTGGGGGCTCACCATAAAAGAAGGGGTCTTCTCCTCATGGAAAGGACAGAGACCTTTAAAATTCTTTCCGGCAGGTTTTAAGGTAACATATCCAGATATTATATCCACTATATCGCAACGATTTCTGATTTCTTCTAATAGTTCAGAGGAAAATCTCACTTTCTACTCCCCTTTTTCTCTCACCTTTTCTCTTTAATTTTTATCTCTGTATAAGCAGCAAAATTTATAAGTAACTTTCTCTAGTTACAAACATTATTCTTCTCCTTCATTATAATATATTCGACATAAAATTTCCTTTCCCTCTTTTTTTCAAAAAATATTTTTTAAAAAAAATACTAGTTGTTTATATGGGATTATAAACAACTAGTTCAGGAATTTCGCTTTTTATTTTTTTATTAATTAGTGGTGACAAAATTTAAAAATTTAAGTGTAAGCCTTCTTCTTTCCAATCTTTTTCCTGGGCTTTAACTTTTCCGTATCTCCCTCCGCCTCCTGGACTTAATTTTAATTGCCCCTCGCGGGCTAAAATTATATTTTGGGCAATCTCAAATCCTACTATCTGACTAATTTCCTGATAAGAGGCCTGATGTAAGATATGCATTTCCGTACCGTAATAATTAAATAATTTTTCTAAAGTTTTTTTGCCTACCCCCGGGACAAATTCTAACGGAATCTGATGAAAATAAGGGGGTCGATGAGACGGAGAAAAAGATGGTAGATTATCCCCGATCTCCATAATTCGATCAAAAACACCTTTTACTACTTTATCGCTCCCACATTTTTCACATTTATAGATAGGAGGAGGACTCGTAGTAATATAACCACATATCTCACAAAAAGTTCGATGGTATTTACCTAATTTAGGGTCAAGACCATAATTAGCTGTGACCTTCCTTCCTTCTTTTCTCTGCAAAGCCAAAAGTATCTCTTTAAAATTTGCCTTTTCTAATTCTATAATATTATACTCCCTCCCGATCTTAGGTAAAGAATGGGCATCGGAATTGGTTAAAAAAGTATAGGGAGCTAATTCTTTCAAGCGATCGGCAATCTCTGTATCTGCACTTAATCCCAATTCTATAGCAGGAATCTTCTTTAGAGTAGATTTACTAAACATCTCCCCCATCCTCCTCACACAATTCCCATAAACACTTTTATGTGGAGTAAAGGCATGGGCAGGGATTAAAATTCCTCCTTGTTGATTTACTATTTTAAAAGCTTCCTCTGCCCTGATGCCGCAATTTTGACTGCTTAAATTTACATTAGTGACCAAAGAAGAAAGTATTTTACTAAACTCCTTTATATCTTCTAAATAGGGAAAATAAGCGAGGTGATGGGAGGATCCTCCATCTTTTTCTTGTGTTTCTATTTCTGCACCCAAAATAATGGTTACTCGATCTTGATAGATTAAACCTCCCTCTTTTAAAGGCTTCATTTCTCCACTATTCATTAATTGGGATATATCATTAATGACTTCCGGTGAGGCACAGTCTATAATACCTACAATGTCTATCCCCTTTCTATATTTACATTCCCGGGCAATATTAGCCAAAGTCAGGTCTCGGGAAGCGGTTATTTTTATCGGTACCCCGCTATTACTCCTCCCAATATGCACATGTAAATCCATAAAATATTTCTTCATTATTTAAGGATAGGACCCCTCCCTTACCTTTTATTTTCTTCGCTAGCTAAACCGATAACCAATCAAATAACCAGTCTCCTCAACGAGGTACCATTCCCGAGATACCAGAGGCAAAATACAATATTCCTATTATGGTCTTAGCATCTTTAATAATATTATTTTTAATCATCGCTAAAGTCTCCTCCAGGGTAACCAATTGAACCTGGATAAACTCATCAGCATCTTCGTTCTTTTCTCTCCTCTCTAAATCTTGGGCTAAAAAGAGAGTCAATTTTTCATTACAAAAACCGGGAGAGGAGAAAAAAGTCATTAATTTCTTAATCTCTCGAGGATAATAACCGGTCTCTTCTTCTAATTCCCTTCGAGCACAATTTTCTAAATCTTCCCCTGGTTCAAGAGTGCCAGCCGGCAGCTCCCACAAAACTTCTTCTACCGCCTTCCTAAATTGTTTAATCATTATGATCTTTTTCTCAGGGACGAGGGCTAAAATAACTACTGCCCCCCGATGTTCTACTATCTCTCGGGTAGCTTCCCGGCCATCGGGGAGTCGGACTTTATCCTTACGAAGATTAATAACTTTTCCTCGATAAATATCTGTAGAAGATAAAGTATCTTCATAAAAAAAGTTTTCTCTACTCATTTCAGCTTTTCTCCTGAAGTTACCACCTCTATAATAGACAGAATATATTTTACAATATTTTTCAACTCAGGGATAGGAATATATTCTTCTACCGTGTGAACTTTTTCCATACCTATGGCTAAAACTACAGCCGGGAGCCCTGCCTGATTAAATACATTAGCATCACTACCTCCACCAGTAGAACATAATGAGGGTCGCAAACCTATATTTTCCGCCGCCTTTAGGGCTATCTTAACTACCGGGTGGTCTGGAGATAGATTATAGCCCTGATATTCTTGATTAATTTTTACCTCTGCTCTGGCCTTAAATTCCTGGGCCGTATCTATAGCTACCTTCTTTATTTGCTCAGTATGTCTCCTTAATTTTTCCTCATTTCTGCTTCTTACCTCTCCTTTTAATACTACCTCATCAGGGACAATATTGGTAGCTTTGCCGCCAGAGATAACCCCAATATTAGTGGTAGTTTCTTCATCGATCCTACCTAATTGCATCCGCGAGAGGGCATAGCCCGCTACCTGAATAGCATTAATTCCTTCTTCGGGATTTGCCCCGGCATGAGCAGATTTCCCGTAAATAATAATCTCCAGAAAATTATGAGAAGGGGCGGTAGTAATAATTTTTCCTACCGGGCCATCGGCATCTAAAACAAAGGCTAGCTGAGCCTTTAGGTTAGCGAGATCTAAATTCTTTGCCCCCTGTAAGTGTATTTCTTCACCGATAGAAAACACTAACTCTATATCCCCATGAGAAATATTATTCTCTCGTATAAGTTGAAGGGCTTCCAATAAAGCAGCGATAGCTGCCTTATCATCCGCCCCTAAAATGGTAGTACCATCACTTACTATTTTTTCTCCCTCACAGCAGGGTTTAATATTCTTCCCGGGAACCACTGTATCCAGATGGGTAGAAAACATAATAGGAACGGCTTCCATAGCGACATTACCTCTTAAATAAGCTATTACATTCCCACTGTTAGAGTCTACTTTTTTACCGGCCTCATCCACCCTTACCTCTAATCCTAAATCTTCTAATTTTTTAACCAAAAAATCAGCTAAATTCTTCTCTTCTCGGGATACGCTATCTATTCTAACTAATTCCATAAAGCCTTCTATCAATCTTTTTTCGTTAACCACTATATTAAGCCCCTTTCTTTTTAGTATTTATTCGTCGTCTAAGGTTAGTCATGGCGAGACCTGCNNTCCTAACTATCCTACCTTAGTTAACCGGGCACTAGTAACTGGAAAAGTTCGGGAGAATCTTTCACTCTTTAACCAAGCAAGGCCACTCCTCTTCTCAAGGCTTCCTTATTTAAGTCTATTAAATCTTGATGGGAGGCAGCTAAGGTCTCTTCCAAGGCTTTAAAGACCGTGTCCAGCTTTACTACCTCCGATTTTTTAATATAAGCCCCAAAAATTACCATATTGGCTACCTTTGAATTCCCCAACTGGTCAGCTATATCATTAGCGGGAACTCTAATTATGGTGACATCATCTCGATTTACTTTTCGCTTAATTAAAGAATCGTTTAAAAGGATTAATCCTTCTTTCTTTACCTGGGGCTCAAATTTATCTAAAGAGGGTTGGTTCATTACTATAATTGATCGGGGATAAGATACTACCGGAGAGGCGATTTCCTCCGTAGAAATTATTACGGTGCAATTGGCTGTTCCTCCTCTCATCTCGGGGCCATACGAAGGCATCCAGGCAACATTTTTCTCTTCTAACATTCCGGCATAAGCTAATAACCGACCCAGGAGCATTATCCCTTGTCCACCAAAACCAGCAATAATAATTTCTTCTAACATCTATTCTACCTCCTCCGGGACTCTAAATTCACCTAAAGGATAATAAGGAATCATCTTTTCTTCTACCCACTTTGAGGCCTCCACAGGACTTAAACCCCAATTAGTAGGACAGGCGGATAAAATCTCTACCAGGGAAAATCCTTTACCTTCTAATTGGGTTTGAAAGGCTTTCTTAATCGATTTTTTAGCTTTTACTATATTCGCAGTTTTATTTAAAGCTACCCGGGAAATGTAAGTAGCTCTTTTTAAAGTAGATAACATCTCCGCCATTTTAATCGGATAACCCATAGTCTTTTCGTCTCTCCCGTAAGGAGAGGTTTGGGTTACTTGACCAATTAAAGTAGTAGGGGCCATCTGTCCGCCAGTCATTCCATAAATAGCATTATTAATAAATATAGCCGTTATATTTTCCCCCCTATTGGCGGCATGGACTATTTCTGCGGTCCCAATTGCTGCCACGTCTCCATCGCCCTGATAAGTAAAGACCACGGAATTGGGTCTTGCCCTTTTAATCCCCGTAGCCGCTGCGGGGGCCCGACCATGAGAGGCTCCTAACATATCACACTTAAAAAATAGATAGGCATAGACTGAACACCCTACCGGGCAAACTCCTATAGTTTTTTCTCTTATACCTAATTCATCTATTACTTCGGCGATCAGTCGATTAGCAATCCCATGATGACAACCCGGGCAATAAGTAAAAGGAACATCCGTCAACGCTTCTGGTCTGCCAAATACTTTCTTCATCTTTCTAAATTCACCTCCAAAGGATATAAAACCAGAGGATCAGGGGAGTAAACTTCCCTGAAACCCTTTACAAATATCTCTTTACTTCTCTTAAAATTTCTTCCTGAGAAGGGATCATCCCTCCTGTCCGACCATAAAAATGGACTTCTGTTTTCCCCTCTACTGCTAACCTAACATCTTCCACCATTTGTCCCTGGCTCATTTCTACAACTAAAAAATTCTTAGCTTTTTCAGCAGTACTAGCGATTATCTCTTCGGGAAAAGGGAACAAGGTAATGGGCCTGATTAACCCAATATTAATCCCTTCTTTTTTGGCATTATTAATTACTGTTTTGGCAATTCGAGCTACGGTTCCATAAGCTACGATAATCAATTCGGCGTCTTCCATATTTATCGCTTCGTATCTAACTTCTTTTTCTTTTATTTTTATATATTTTTCACCTAAATTATTGGTCCATTTTTCAAAAGCCACAGGATCTAAATCAAAAGGGATAATACAATGAGGTTCCCTCCCTTCACATCCGGTAAGGGTCCATCCCTTCTTATCGGGTAGTTCAACCTTCGGTTTTTCTTTAAATTCTACCGCTTCCATCATCTGTCCTAAAAGTCCATCAGCTAAAATCATTACCGGATTACGATATTTATCGGCTAAATCAAAGGCTTCACTAGTTAAATCTACTAACTCTTGTATGGAAGAAGGAGCCAATACTATTAAACGGTAATCACCATGTCCTCCCCCCTTGGTAGCCTGAAAGTAATCACCTTGAGCCGGCTGGATATTTCCCAAACCCGGGCCACTTCTCATGATATTAACCACCACACAGGGTAATTCGGCTACACTAAGATAAGATATCCCCTCTTGTTTTAAGCTTATCCCTGGACCGGAAGAAGAGGTCATAACTCTGGCTCCGGTAGATGCCGCTCCATAGACCATATTGATGGCGGCAATTTCACTCTCCGATTGCACAAAAGCAGCATCTTCCATTTTTAATAATTTCTTAGCCATATAGGCGATCAGTTCACTCTGGGGGGTTATCGGATAACCAAAAAAAAATCGACAACCAGCACGAATGGCTGATTCTCCAATAGCTTCGTTCCCTTTCATTAATATTTTTTCTCCCATTTTCAGCCTCCCTAATAAATAATAAGTTAATGTTATAGAAATTTTCTTTTACTATAGAGTAGTTACCCGGTTATCCAGTTAACCAGTTGTATGACCTAATAAACTGACCAACCAGTGTCTTATTAAATAAAAACAAATTATATTTCTGGAGATTGTCTCGGCCGCTTCACTATGACATTTTTGTTATATCATGGCAGCGAGGGAGCGTCTCCTTCTGTCATTGTGAGGGGAGCACTCAAATATTATTTGGGTGCTCCCCGGGGCAATCTCAAAAACTATATTGCCTTATTTAACAGGGGCACTGGCTAACTGGCCAACTAATGTACTAACGACTATTCACTAACGGCTAATTCATTTGAACACTTCAATAGCTACATCCGGGCAGGTGAGAGCACAAAAAGCGCAACCATTACATTCCTCTGAATTAATCTGCTGAGCCGGGTGATATCCTTTTTCATTAAAATGTTCAGCCATAATTATCAGATGCTTAGGACAAGCAGCCAGGCATAATTCGCATCCTTTACATCTTTCTTCATCTATAACAATTTTGGCCATTTTATTTACTTATCTCTCCTTCTCATAATTGTTCCCAGGGTAGACGCATAAAACGTTCAAGGTAAAATATGGGTTGGTCAAAATCTTCTAAGCTAATTTTTTGATAAAATCGTTTATCTATACTAATAAACTTAATGGGTAAATTTAGTTTTACGGCGGCTTCTTTGATTAGCATATGCCCTTTTCTTATCACTTCTTGGTCGGTTTGGGTACCTAAATTAGGATTACTGACTATTCCCGTGATCTTTAGGCGAGATGAATCCTCGATTTCCTGAGCCATTTGCCTAATTTGAGGTAAATTTTGAGTGAAAGGTCGGTAAGAATTCACTACCAAGAGCATTTCGTAATTCTCATTGGAAATCAAATCACGAAAGTAACCTAAAATTACTGCTCCCTTATTGTCTCCCCCTACATCAAGAATTAAATGATAATTAGTATTCTGCATCAGACCTTTTATTTCTGGAGAGACGAAAGGTAAATCAGCATAAATCATCCCCCCTTCCGGGGTAATTACTTTTAGTCCTTTAGTATTTAATCTATCCCTTACTTCTCGAGTTCGAAAATAAGGATTAACCATATCCAGATCTACAATGGCTACCTGATCATAATTTCTTCGACAATACAGTGAATAATTGATAGCTATTTCTGTTTTCCCGCTCCCCAAACTCCCCACCACTATCACTATCCTTATCCGCTTATCTAATACTTCACCATTATTTAATATATCTTTTCCTCCTCTTCTCCTCTTAATACCCTTAAAACACCTTTGGCTAAAGCCAGCATCTCTTCTCCCCCAGGATATACCAGTATTAAAGCTAAAAAACTTATCCGCTCTTTTACCATATTAACCAACTCGGGAGAATAAGCAATCCCTCCGGTCAGAATAATCGCATCTACCTGACCTTTTAATACCGTAGTACCTGCCCCAATCTCTTTGGCTACCTGATAAGCCATAGCCTCCAGGATAAGCTTGGCTTTTTCATCACCCTGTTCCTTCCTTTTTAGCACTTCTCTAACCTCATTAGTATTTAAATAAGCTACTAATCCACCCTGGCCGGTTATTTTTTTTCTAATTTCTTCCTGGGTAAATTTTCCCGAAAAACAAAGGTCTACCAGCGCGCCTACCGGAACTCCCCCACTCCTTTCGGGAGAAAAAGGGCCTTCCCCATTAAGGGCATTATTAACATCAATGACTTTCCCCTGACAATGCACTCCTACGGAAATTCCTCCACCCAGATGAGCTACAATAAAATTTGCTTCTTCATATTTTTTTCCTAGAGCTAAAGCTGCTTGGCGAGCAATTGCTTTTTGATTTAAGGCATGAAATATACTAATTCGGGGAATTTCGGGCATACCGGAAATTCGAGCCAGAGGTTCCATTTCATCAACTACCACGGGATCTACTATATAAGTCGGGATAGATACCTCTTCCGCAATTCCATAGGCAATTATCCCCCCTAAGTTTGAGGCATGTTCACCATATTTCCCCTTTCGTAAATCTTCTAACATCTTTTCATTAACTCGATAAGTACCACTAGGAAGAGGCCTTAACAATCCTCCTCTCCCCACTACCGCAGCGAGAGTAGAAAGATCAATTCCTTTTTCTTTTAAAAAATTTAAAATAATATCTTTCCGAAACCCATATTGGTCAATAATCTTAGAGAAAACCGCTAATTCTTCATTACTATGTCCGATCTTTTCTTCAAAAACCAACTCTTCATCAGAAAATAAGGCTACTTTGGTGGAAGTAGAACCGGGGTTTATTACTAGTATTTTATAATCTTTAGCCATAAGATAAGAAGGTCACCTCTTTTGGCTTGATTTGCCCAAACTTATTTTGATTTAACCATTCCACTTGCCAATACGGCTAAGGCAATGGAATACAATTTTGATTCAACCGAATCGGCTCGTGAAGTCAACACTACGGGAGCTTTTGCCCCCCAAACTAATCCTCCTGGCACAGCATTAGCCAGACAGACCAAAGCTTTAGCCATTATATTCCCCGCTTCTATATGGGGTACCAAAACAATGTCTACCTCCCCCGAAACTGGGCTATTAATCCCTTTAAGTAAAGCAGATTCCTTAGAAATAGCGTTGTCAAAAGCCAACGGTCCATCTACTATACCCCCAACAATCTGACCCCGCTCGCTCATTTTAGCTAAGCAGGCCGCATCAAGGGTAGCCGGCATATCCGGCGTTACTAATTCTAAAGCCCCGAGAACCGCTACTTTAGGTTGCTCTACCGCAAGTAATAAGTGAGCAAAATCAATGGCATTCTGAATTATCTGGGCTTTTTGAGCCAAATCTGGGCTGATATTCATCGCTCCATCAGTAATAGTAAGCAAACGGCCATAATTTTTAACCTCCAGAGTATAAATATGACTAAGTAGTTTATCAGTTCTTAATCCCCTCTCCTTATCCAAAATCGCTTTTAGAATTTTTGCTGTTCCCATCATTCCTTTCATTAATATAGAGGCCTGGTTATTTCTGATTAATTCTACTGCTCCTTTAGCAGTTTCAGTTTTATCTGGTTGGTCGATTATTTCATAAGGAGAAAGATTAATCCCTATTTTATTAGCCACCCGCCTAATTTCTTTTTTATCACCTACTAAAATTGAATCGGTTAGTCCTTCTACCCGGGCAAGCTCAACGGCGCGTAATACCTCCTCTGCTTGAGCAGCGGCTACTGACATTTTCTGGGGACCATATCCTTTGGCTTTTTCTAATACTTCTTTAAAAGTTCTTAACATTTTTCTCTCGCCTCTGGGCTAAAGAATTTGTCTGGTAACTGAGGAATTTTTAAGAAATTTTTCGACTACCGGATAGCCCAATCTAATAATAAATCAATGCCGACAACTTTACAAGTAGCAGAGGAAAAAGATAAAGACTTTATAGGTTCTAACCGCCAGGTAATATTACCGAAAGTAGCGGCTAACTCTTCTATAAATATTTTTTGACTTTTATTAGTCTATATGTTATTTTAATAAAAATTAAATATTAAAGGCCTCGCTTTTTCCAAATAAAATAAGGTAGAGGTTGCGAGTAATAATGATTACTGGTGGGGAGAGGAGCATCGATGAACCATCAGGAAAGGTATTCTCGCCGAAGAGTAAAGAGGATAGCTCTAATCTTTACGCTGGGTCTACGGTTAAGAGCCGTAGGACTGTCACCAGAGATTTTGCCCTGATCTCCGGTGGAGCGCTATCTCATCCGATGAGAAAAACAGAATAAAGGGACCAGTTAGTAATTTTTAGGCAATTGATGAGCATAGCGCTTATCAGTTGCCTTTTTTGTTTAGTAAACTACCATCGCCTAAGACAGTGGCTTCTAAAGAAAAAAATTTATGTCATTCCGCACTTGAGCGGAATCCATAAACAAGGGCATATGCAATACGCCCCTACGGTGATGGATTCCCATTTTCACGGGAATAACATAAGCTATAGGAATAACACATATTAGCAAATTAAATATGGCTGGTAGATTGAATTGACTTGCAACTTGACATGGTAATCTAAAACTAAATTAAATACTAGTGCTCCGTTAACTAAGGTAGGATAGTTAGGAAATTGCCACGCCATGATAAATCAGGGCTCGCCATGACTAACCTTACTTCCC
>DFYM01000049.1:41563-42000 GCA_002383355.1 Candidatus Immundihabitans aquiphilus
ATAACCTATTTTATTTAACCGGGCGCTAGCGACTAATGACTATTTTAAGGAGTAATAAATGAATAATCCAAATAACCTAATACCTCAAATTTATCGAGAGGGTTTTTCCCTAAATAAATCCGGAAATTTAGAGTTTGACCAATGTGAACTTATAAAAATAGCCCAGAAATACGGGACTCCCTGTTATATCTTATCCGAAAGTATAATTAGAAAAAGATGCCAGCAATATATTTCTGCTTTTGCTCAAAGAAAGGTCGATTTTGAGGTAATTTATGCGGGCAAAGCCTTCCTGGTTAAAGCAATGGGCAATATTTTGAAAGAAGAAGGATTAAGCTTAGAGGTCTCTTCTGGTGGAGAACTATATACCGCCCTTTCCGGCGGCTTTCCCCCAGAAAAAATATTCTTCCACGGAAATAACAAGTCTAAAGAAGAAATAG
>DFYM01000050.1:0-15622 GCA_002383355.1 Candidatus Immundihabitans aquiphilus
GATCTATCTCGTCAAACTCTTTGGCTACGGCCAAATTCTTTTTAGCCAAGATCTTGGTAATAGCCGAGGTAAGGGTGGTCTTCCCATGATCTACATGACCGATAGTCCCGATGTTGACATGGGGTTTAGTCCTTACAAACTTTTCTTTAGCCATTTTTTCTTCCTCCTTGGGACAAAATGTAAAATACTATTATAATATAATTATGATATTTTTTTCTTTTATACTTTTCCTAAGATCTCTTCCATAATGTACCCTGGTGCTTTATCATAATAGGAAAATTGCATAGTGTAGGTGGCTCTACCTTGAGAAATCGATCTTAAACTGGTAGCATAACCAAACATTTCCGCCAAAGGCACATAAGCAATGATAACTTTTACCTTTCCCCTAGTTTCTATTCCTTCTATTTTAGCCCTTCTAGTATTTATATCACTTACTAAACCTCCCAAATACTCCTCCGGAGTTACGACCTCTACTTTCATTATCGGCTCCAAAAGTACTGGTTTAGCCTTCTTCATACATTCCTGAAAAGCCATAGAAGCAGCAATTTTAAAAGCAATCTCTGAAGAATCCACCGGATGAAAAGAACCATCCAATAAGGTTACCTTTACATTAATTACCGGATAATTGGCTAATACACCTGAAGACATCGCTTCTTTTATCCCCTCTTCTATCGCTGGAATATATTCTTTGGGAATTACTCCTCCTACTATTTGATTAACAAATTTAAATCTCTCCTCTTGGTAAGGCTCTATTCCTAATACTACGTCTCCATATTGACCTCTACCGCCGGTTTGCCTAATAAATTTTCCCCTTGCTTGGGCAGATTTTTCAATGGTTTCACGGTAAGCCACTTCTGGTCTTCCAATGTTTGCTTCCACTTTAAATTCTCTAAGTAAACGATCTACAATTATCTCTAAGTGTAATTCTCCCATACCGGAGATAATTATTTGTCCGGTTTCAGAATTGAAGGTCCTCTTGAAGGTAGGATCTTCTTCCGATATTTTTTCTAAAGCTAAAGTCATCTTATCTTGTTCAGCTTGGCTCTTTGGCTCTATGGCAATAGAAATTACCGGTTCAGGAAACTCCATTGATTCTAAGATTACAGGATAGCGGGGATCACATAAAGTATCACCGGTTACCGATTTTTTTAAGCCTATAATTGCCCCTAAATTACCAGCTACTATTTGGGGAACATCTTTTTTATGGTCAGCATGAACCAAGACCAACCTATTTACTCTTTCTTTTATCCCTTTAAGAGGGTTGTAGACATAAGAACCAGATTCTAATATTCCAGAATAAACCCTTACAAAACTTAACTTTCCTATATAAGGGTCAGTCATAATTTTAAAGACCAAAGCAGCTAATGGTTCTTTATCTTCGGCTAATCTATACACTTCTTTTCCGGTCAAAGGGTCTACCCCTTTAACCGGTGGAATGTCTAAAGGAGATGGTAAATAATCAATTATGGCATCTAAAAGTGGCTGAATACCTTTGTTTTTTAGTGCTGTCCCACAAAGTACCGGTACTGCCCTATTCTCTAAAGTTAATCGACGAATAGTTGACTTTATTTCTTCAAACCTAATCTCTTCGCCTTCCAGATATTTTCCCATAATATCTTCGTCCATTTCTGCTAATTTTTCCATCATTTCATAACGATATTCATTAGCTAACTCTTGTAAATCTTCAGGAATAGGTATTTCTTCAAAATCTGCGCCTAAATTATCCAGTGTATAAGAGTAGGTCTTCATTTTTACCAAATCTATAATCCCCCTAAAGTTATCTTCCATCCCCCAGGGTAATTGAGTAATAATAGGATTTACCCCTAATCTATCTTCAATCATTTTTATAGTACGATGAAAATTGGCTCCTATTCTATCCATTTTATTAATAAAAACTATGCGCGGAATCCCGTTCTTGTCTGCTTGCCGCCATACAGTTTCTGATTGAGGCTGAACCCCTCCCACGGCACAAAAAACCACCACCGCTCCATCCAGCACCCTTAAACAACGTTCTACTTCAGCGGTAAAGTCCACATGTCCCGGCGTATCAATAAGATTAACGCGATAACCTTTCCAGGATAGGGTAATAGCTGCAGAATTTATGGTAATACCTCTCTCTTTCTCTTGAGGTAGCCAATCCATAGTAGCTGTCCCTTCATGGACTTCACCCATTTTATGAATTATCCCGGCATAATACAATATCCTCTCGCTTACCGTAGTCTTACCAGCATCAATATGGGCTATTATTCCAATATTCCTAATTTTATTTTTATCTAAAACAGTTTTTGTATCCATAATTTAAAAACCTATCTTAATCCGTATCTTGTATCTAGTGCCCGGTTAAATAAAATAAGTTATATTCCTGGAGATTGCTTCGGTCGCTTTACTCCCTCGCCATGACCAAAGGGGGAAACCTCATCATGACATTTTTATTTGGTCATTGCGAGGGGAGCACTCAATATTATTTGAGTGTTCCCCGTGGCAATCTCATAACTATCNNCTACCTTAGTTAACGGAGCACTAGCGAATCGTATCTCGTTAACATAGTTAGCCGGTTAGCCAGTTCACCACTTAGCCGATTTAAGAATTAAATTATTTTGAGGTATGCTACTAATTAACTCTTAAGCTCCTACCGAGAACCTGTACTTGAAATTCACGATTAGAGTTAACTGGTAAACTGGGAAACAGGGTAACCGGATAACTAACTAAATACTAACGACTATTCTATTTACCATCTATAATGAGCAAAAGCCTTATTTGCTTCAGCCATTTTGTGGGTATCTTCCTTCTTCTTAACCGCCATTCCTGTGCCATTAGCTGCATCTATAAGCTCTAAGGCTAATTTTTCTTGCATAGGTTTTCCTGTTCTTTTTCTGGCAAAAGTAATTATCCACCTTATTCCTAAAGCAACTCTTCTCTCTGGTCTTACTTCTACAGGAACCTGATAACTTGCCCCCCCTACCCTTCTTGATTTTACTTCTAATAGCGGCATAACATTCTTTAAGGCCTGATTAAATAGCTCTAAGGGTTCTTTTTTAGTTTTTTCAGCTGCTCTATTTAGGGCTTGATAAAATATCGTTTCCGCAGTACTTTTTTTACCTTTATACATCAGTTTATTTATGAACATAGAGATATTTTTATCTTGATATATCGGATCCGGTATAATTTCTCTCTTTATCGCCCTTCTCCTTCTTGGCATAGTTTACCCCTCTCTATCTGTTTAAATTAATTCTCAACCTATAATAAATAATATTTAGCATAAAACAAAAATGAAAAGCGCCAAACTATAACTTATTTAGTTACTCAGTTAGCCAGTTTACCAGTTAACTGGGTAACTGGCTAACTAGTAAACTGGGTAACTAAATAAATACTAACGACTATTCACTGATGGCTATCTTATACTATTTTGTCGTCTTTTTCGGTGCTTTGGCACCATATTTTGACCGACCCTGTGCCCTTTTATCTACTCCAGCCGCATCCATAACTCCTCTTACAATATGGTATCGTACACCCGGTAAATCTTTTACCCGGCCACCCCTTAACAGAACAATGGAATGTTCCTGCAGATTATGGCCAATTCCAGGTATATAAGCAGTTACCTCCATGTTATTGGTCAATCTTACCCGGGCAACTTTTCTCAATGCAGAATTAGGTTTCTTAGGGGTTATGGTCCATACTCTCGTGCAAACTCCTCTTTTTAATGGACAACCTTGCAACGCTGGAGTACCAGATTTTTTAAATACTTTTGTTCTGCCTTTTCTAACTAATTGATTTATGGTAGGCATGCTTCATACCATCCTTTACCTATTATTGAGTGAGCTTTAAACTTTGAATATTCTAAAAAAATACTTTTACATTTTATCAGCATTGATATTTGCTGTCAAGGTATCTGCTATATATTTCATATCTCGCTCAAGATATTCAGGGGAGGTATCCCCTGAAACCTCTCCAAGAGAATACAATTCAAGAAAACTCTATCTTGTTTTACCAACAAGATACTCAGAAAAAAATTGCTTGGGACCTTTTATTCCTTATTTAAACGCAGCATCCTTACTATTCTCTTTAAATATATCCTGTTCTTTCTCTATTTGATTTTCTTTTACGTTTTTAAAGATGTTTTCAATTTTTTCTTCTTCCTCTAGAACAAAATCTATCTCGCTTTTATTATATATATTCAATCCTGTCCCTGCAGGTATAATATTACCAATAATTACGTTCTCTTTTAAGCCATAAAGCTTATCTTCTTTCCCTTTAATAGCAGCATTAGTCAGAACATGGGTAGTCCTTTGGAATGATGCTGCCGACAGAAAGCTCTCAGTAGAAAGAGAGGCTTGAGTAATCCCCTGAATAATAGGCATTCCAATGGCGGGAAGTTTTTTTCTTCTGATAAATCCAATATTTTCTACTACCTCCCAAGACACTATTTTATCCTCTTCCCTTACCCATACGGAATCCAGATGTTTTTCACCAATTTGGGTAGCATCGTTAGGAGTAATTTTTTTACCAGCCTTTATAAGTACCTCCCCGGTCTCCGGGTCTAAAATATCCAAAGCTAAAGTCTTACCCACTATATTTTTATAAATAAATTCTAAAACCCTACCATCCAAAGAAAAATACCTTCCGTCTTCTAAAGGTAGATCACTTACTTTAGCGGATAAAGCCTTCTTGATTAAATTCTTACTTATGGGTTGGCCTTTGCTCGCAATTACATTTCCCGTGACTGGATCGATAAAATCTTTGCCCAGAGGCTTACCAATAATCTCGCTTTTAAGTAGTTTAATCACCCCATCTCGGATAGATATCTCTTTAACTTCCTGCCATATTCTTATATGGTTTACTTTGGCTCGGATAATTTTTTCGATATCAGAAGAAGATAGTTGCTTATTTTTATTTACTATAAGCTCCCCCTTCTCAGAATCAATGAGGTCTTCTGCAGTTATTTTTCCTTCTAATTTTTCATAAATATCTGGCCTAATACAATTTATCAACCTGATATCGTTCTTCACTATACTTAAAGCAATTTCGCTATCAATAATAACCTCATTATCCTGGATATAATGATTATTATGGTTAGGAATAGCAAATCCAAGGGGAAGGTAATCTTTAATTTTATCGCTTACTACTAAAATATTCCCCAATATTCTTTCCACAAAAGCATTCTCGCCCTTTAGTATGGTATATTTTTTATTTTTCTCATCTATTATATTAAATTCATTAAACTCAGCATTTTCTATTTTAGAAATAACTCTATGATCAATAACTTCTCCTTCTTTTACTACTACTTCCCCAGCTTTAATATTTATCAATTTAGAAAAGGCTTTCTTGTTTTCTAATAATTCTCTATTTTTATCCGCAATTATTTTATTGTCTTCCATTACCTTTTTATTAGCCTGCTCAAACTTAGATACATAAACTAATTCTCCCGGCAATAACTCAGAATCACGAGCTGACCTAACATAAATCATATTTAGCCGAGCAATCTTACGGACTATGGTTTCAATATGTTTGTCATTAATGTTAACTCCCTGCGATCGGTAAACCGCCTGGATTTCTTTTACCAAGTATTCTTGTACCGCTTTAATTCCCTGAATTTTTAAAATCTCTTGGGGGTCGATAAATCCTACGGTTAATTTCTCCCCTGCCTTTACCTTTTGTCCCTCCTCTACGATTATCCTTAAATCAGCAGGTATATAATATATTTTCTTTTTTTCTTCAGCGACAATGGGGTTATCTTTGGTTTCAGAGCTAATTACTACTTTTTTTCGATCATCACTTTCTTTAATAATTTCCTCTACTGTCCCATTTATCTCGCTAATTATAGCTTGTTTTTTGGGTTTTCTTACTTCAAAAAGTTGTTCTACGCGAGGAAGGCCTAAAGTAATATCTTCACCACTTATTTTAATTCCTCCAGTATGGAAAGTTCTTAAAGTTAATTGCGTTCCCGGCTCCCCAATAGATTGAGCTGCAATAACTCCTACTGCTTCTCCAATATTTACGAGTTCTCCTGTAGACATATCCTTCCCATAACATTTAGCACATACTCCATGTTCTGCTTTGCAGGTTAAAACTGATCTAACTTTTACGCCTTCTACCCCTGCTTCCGCAATTTTCTTAGCCTTTTCTTCATCAATTTCTTCCCCTATCTGGATTAATATCTCGCGAGTCTTGGGGTGCAAGACCTCCTCCTGAGCAATCCGGCCTACTAACCTTTCGGCAAGGGTTTCAATTATATTACCATCTTCTTGAAAAGCCCGAACTATTATTCCATCAGTAGTACCACAATCCTCTTCTCTCACTATTACATCCTGGGCCACATCTACTAATCTTCGGGTTAAATAGCCAGACTTGGAAGTTCTAAGTGCGGTATCAGCTAATCCCTTTCTCCCCCCATGAGTAGAGATGAAATATTCTAATACCGACAAACCCTCTCTAAAATTAGACCTAATGGGAAATTCAATTATCTTCCCCGACGGGTCGGCCATTAATCCTCTCATCCCCGCTAATTGGCCAATTTGCCGTTTACTACCTCGAGCTCCAGAATCAGCCATAATATAGAGAGGATTAAACTTGCTCAAATTTCTCAAAATGGCATCGACTACTTCATTAGAAGCCTTGGTCCAGGCATTTATAATTTTCTGTTCCTTTTCATCTTCCATAATCAAACCGTAATTATATTGTTCATTTATTTTATCTACTTCTTTTTCTGCCCTTTCTAATATTTCGTTTTTTTCCGAAGGAATTCCTAAGTCAGCTACGGCTATAGAAATTCCCGAAGAAGTAGCAAAATTAAACCCTAACTTTTTGATCTTATCCAAAGTTTCTACGGTTACTTGGTTACCATATTTCCGGTATACCAAAGAGATAATGGTCTCCAAAGACTTTTTACTTATAGTTAAATTAACAAAGTCCATATCTGGAGGTAAATTTTCGTTAAAAATTACTCTGCCCACTGTAGTTTCTTCTAAGGAATTTCGTACCTTACACTTTATTTTAGAATGCAGTTCTACTGCCCCTTCTTCATAGGCCCTTATTAGTTCCTCTGGACTAGAAAATATTTTCCCTTCACCCTTACCTCCGCTTTTTCGCATCGTTAAATAATAACAACCTAAAATCATATCCTGGCTAGGTAAGGCTATCGGTAGGCCATTAGCTGGAGAAAGTATATTATTAGAAGATAGCATTAAGATCTCTGCTTCAGCTTGCGCCTCTAAGGAAAGTGGAACATGTACCGCCATTTGATCGCCGTCAAAATCTGCATTAAAAGCAGTACAAACCAAGGGATGGATTTGAATTGCATTTCCCTCCACCAGAA
This sequence comes from Candidatus Immundihabitans aquiphilus, assembly GCA_002383355.1. Classification (GTDB taxonomy): domain Bacteria; phylum Atribacterota; class Phoenicimicrobiia; order Phoenicimicrobiales; family Phoenicimicrobiaceae; genus Immundihabitans; species Immundihabitans aquiphilus. Next base: position 7,313 of record DFYM01000050.1, read on the forward strand.
CCGGTTTAAAAGCTTGAATACCCAGACGATGTAAAGTAGGAGCCCTATTTAGCAAAATAGGACGCTCTTCCACCACCTCCTTTAAAATATCCCATACTTCGGGTCTTTCTTTTTCTATCATCTTTTTAGCGGTTTTAATATTATGAGATAAATCTCGAGATACCAATTCTCTCATTATATAGGGCTTAAACAATTCTAAGGCCATTTTTTTAGGCAATCCACATTGATAAAACTCCAAAGTAGGCCCCACTACAATTACTGACCTTCCCGAGTAATCTACCCTTTTACCCAATAAATTTTGTCTAAACCTCCCCTTCTTCCCCTTTAGCATATCACTTAAGGATTTAAGCGGCCTATTCCCTGCACCTAATACTGCTCTCCCCCTTCTGCCGTTATCTATTAAGGCATCTACCGCTTCCTGCAACATACGTTTTTCATTTTTTATAATAATTTCGGGAGCATTTAACTCCAATAATCTCTTTAGCCTATTATTTCGGTTAATTACTCTTCTATATAAATCATTTAAATCTGAAGTGGCAAAACGTCCTCCCTCCAATTGCACCATCGGTCTTAAATCGGGAGGAATAACCGGGATTACTTCTAATATCATCCACTCTGGTTTACAACCAGAGGCACGAAAAGCTTCTACTATCTGTAATCTTTTTATAATCTTTTTCATTCTTTGGCCACTGGATCTTTTTAATTCTTCCCTAAGCTCTAAGGCTAATTTATCTATATTTATCTCCTTTAAGAGTTTTTTAATGGCTTCTGCTCCAATCCCCGCTTTAAAGTCTGGATCATAATGCTCTAAAAGGGTCTTTTCGCTTTCTAAAATAATTTCCCCTCTTTTGTAAGAAGTTTTACCAGGATCGATTACGATATAACAAGATTCTTCAATATTTTGAGTAACTGCTTTTGCCGCTAAGGATAAGCCTTCTTCGTTCTCAATTTTAAGTAAATTGGTTACCGAAATTAACCCCTCTATTTTAGTAATTCGATATTTCTTTTCTTTGTCCTCGGCTATTTCCTTTTTGTTTCCCTCATTTTTTCCTTCAATTATTTTCTCTTCTTTATCTTCTTCTTTCTCCTGGGGTAACACCAACTCTTTTTCATAAAATATTCTACCAAATTTCTCTTGTAATCTTCGGTCCTCCTCTTCGGTAATGATAGCGCCTACTTTCTGAGGAAATATTTTTAATCTACTTACTTGATAAACGGGGTCGGCAGATAATTTTTCGTTATACTTTTTGTGGATATTCTTCTCTGCTTCCAGAATTATATCGCCTCGTTCTAAGCCAGACTCCGCGGCCTCTATTACCTCATATAGTTGTTCTCTCCGGCGTTCGGGTGCAAAATATAAAATTTTCTCCAGATTACGAGGAGAAATATCTAGCAGCAAAGATAAAGGACTGGGGATGGCTTTAAAATACCAGATATGAGAAACCGGCGAAGCCAAATCGATGTGGCCCATTCTCTCTCTTCTGGTAATAGATTTGGTTACTTCCACTCCACAACGGTCACAAATTATCCCTTTATAGCGTATCCTTTTATATTTTCCGCAACTACACTCCCAATCTTTAACTGGTCCAAATATTTTTTCACAAAAGAGACCATCTCTTTCTGGCTTCAAAGTTCTATAATTAATGGTTTCTGGTTTTTTAACTTCACCGTGAGACCACTTCTTTATTTCCTCTGGCGAAGCTAAACTAATTTTAATTAAACTAAAATTTCCCGAACTTCCCAATACTATTACCTCCTATCTTGGCCGCTAGTACTTAGAGTCAGCTAACGACCAATTAAGTAAATTCCTTATATCGTTAGATTATATTCTCGCTGGTTTCGTCTTTAAATTCTACATCTTCTTTAATTTCGATTTCCTTGCCTTCGTCATTCAAAACCTTTACACTTAAGCCTAAACTGCGTAATTCCTTTACCAGGACCTTAAAGGATTCCGGCATTCCCGGTACGGGTATCTCCTCACCCTTAACGATAGCTTCGTAAGCCCTAATCCTTCCGGTTACATCGTCTGACTTTATAGTTAAAAGTTCCTGCAAATTATAAGCAGCTCCATATCCTTCTAAAGCCCAAACTTCCATTTCTCCAAACCTTTGCCCCCCAAATTGAGCTTTACCCCCTAAGGGTTGTTGAGTAACTAAAGAATAAGGTCCGGTGGAGCGAGCATGAATTTTATCCTCAGCTAAATGAATTAATTTTAAAATATAAGTGTAACCTGCCGTTACCCGTTGGTCAAAGGGTCTACCCGTTCTACCATCAAAAAGGATTGCTTTACCATCGGGAGTTAGACCAGCTTCTATTAAAGCAGCTTCGGCTTCACTTTCTCCCGCCCCATTAAAAATTGGAGTAACTATTTTTAACCCTAATACCTTAGCGGCCCAGCCTAAATGAATTTCTAAAATTTGCCCTATATTCATCCGCGAAGGCACCCCTAAAGGGTTTAACACTATGTCGACTGGGGTACCATCGACCATAAAAGGCATATCACTCTCTGGTAGAATTTTAGCAATAACTCCTTTATTGCCGTGTCTCCCCGAGATTTTATCGCCCTCCGAAATTTTTCTAGTTTGAGCAATAAACACTTTCACTAATTGAGTTACTCCTGGGGGGAGTTCATCGTTATTTTCTCGGGAAAATATCTTTACCTCAATAACTTTACCATTCTCTCCGTGTGGTACTCGAAGAGAGGTATCTCTTACCTCTCGAGCTTTTTCCCCAAAAATAGCCCTCAACAACCTCTCTTCGGGGCCCAAATCAGTTTCGCCTTTCGGAGTAACTTTCCCCACCAATATATCACCAGACTTGACCTCTGCCCCGAGGCGAATTATCCCTCTTTCATCTAAATTAGCCAAATTGTCTTCACCTATATTAGGAATATCCCGCGTGATTTCTTCCGGACCCAGTTTAGTATCTCGCGCTTCACATTCCTGTTCGCTAATATGGATAGAGGTAAAAGTATCTTCTCTTACCAATTTTTCACTAATTAAAATAGCATCTTCAAAATTATATCCTTCCCAAGGCATATAAGCTACCAATACATTTCTCCCCAAAGAGAGATCACCTTGTGAAGTTAATGGTCCATCAGCAATTACCTCTCCTTTCTTGACTACTGCCCCTTCTTTTACCAGGGGTATTTGATTGATACAAGTTCCTTGATTAGAACGAACAAATTTCTTTAAAGGGTACTCTTTTTTAACTTTATCAGTACCTCGGATAACTATCTTGTTCGCCTCTACTTTCTCTATTACCCCATCATCTTCCGCTAGAATAACTGCTCCCGAATCAATAGCTACTTTATTTTCCATTCCGGTTTCTACCAAAGGCGCTTCCGTCCTTATCAAGGGGATAGCCTGTCTTTGCATATTGGTACCCATAAGAGCTCTATTAGTATCATCATGTTCTAAAAAGGGTATTAAACTCGCTGAAATACTGGTAATTTGCTTTGGTGATACATCAATGAAATCTATTTCCTCAGCTTTACATTCTATAATCTCTCCTCTATATCGACAAATTACTTTATCCTGCAAAAATTTATTTTCTTTATCATAAGTATTAATATTTATTTGGGCAATTCTATATTCATCTTCTTTGTCTGCGGAAAGGTAGACAACTTCCTCGGTAACTTTTCCGTCTACTACTTTAAAATAAGGAGTCTCAATGAAACCTAAGTCGTTAACCTTGGCATAGATACATAAGGAGCCAATTAACCCGATATTAGGCCCTTCAGGAGTCTCGATAGGACAAATTCTCCCATAATGGGTATAATGTACGTCCCTTACTTCAAAACCTGCTCTCTCCCTCGTTAACCCTCCCGGCCCCAAAGCAGAAAGCCTCCTTTTGTGAGTTATTTCTGATAAAGGATTAGTCTGGTCCATAAATTGAGAAAGCTGACTGCTTCCAAAAAATTGTCGGATAGCCGCTATTAAAGGACGAGCATTAATCAAACTTTGAGGGGTTACCGCCGCAATATCCGGTTGAATGGTCATGCGCTCCCGGATTACTCTTTCCACCCTACTTAACCCCATATAAAATTGATCTTGAAGTAATTCTCCTACTGTTTTCACTCTCCTATTGCCTAAATGATCAATATCATCTGCATAGCCAACCCCTCTATATAAATTAACTAAATATCTTAAGGCTCCTGCAATATCTTCTTTGGTTAAAGATGCGCCCTTTTTTACCCTTATCTCTTCTCTGTATTTTCTTATTTTAATTAGACGGTCATAGTCTAATTCCGTCCCACTAAGGTAAATCACTTCCCCCGTATCTGGATCAATAATATCCTCCGCTATAATCAAGTCAATAATATTATTTTCATCTGCTTCCTCTCTTATTTTATCAGTTAGAGATAGTATGGATTCTTCTTCTTCATTAAATACAGTTACTATTTCATTTTCCGGATTTAATACTTTAACCTTTTTGACTTTAGCCTTTTTTAGGGCAGTAACTATTTTTTGATTAATTCTTTCCTCTGCTTTAGCAATTATTTCATTATCTTGAGGATTTATAATATCCTCAGCTAATATTTTATCTAAAATTCTTTCTCCAAGATCTAATTTCCTATTTATTTTATATCTGCCTACTTTACCCAAATCATATCTTCGCGGATCAAAAAGTAGTCGCTGAATTAATTGCTGAGTATTTCCTTCGGTAGGCGGTTCGCCTGGTCTTAATCTCTTAAATATCTCAGTTAAGGCTTCTTTCTTATTAAAAGTATTATCTTTTTCCAAAGTCGCTTTTATAATCTCTTCACCAGCAAAAATATCCATAATTTCTGCATCCGTTTCATACCCCAAAGCTCTTAACAAGGTTGTTGCCGGGATCTTCCTTCTTTTATCTATTCGAACATAAATCATCTTTGAAGAGTCGAAGCCAAATTCTAACCAGGATCCTCTATTAGGGATAATTTTAAACTTAAATAACCCATTGCTCTCGCCTTTTTCTCCATCAAAATATATTCCTGGAGATCTGGTTAACTGATTTACTACTACTCTCTCTACCCCATTAATAATAAAACTTCCCTTTTCGGTCATCAGAGGCAGGTCTCCCATAAAAACATCTTGTTCTTTTATTTCACCAGTTTTTTTATTAATTAAATTTACTTTTACTTCTAAAGGTGCAGCATAAGTAACTCCTTTTTCCCAACATTCATAAGCAGAATCTTTGCTTTCACCAATCGAATAGCTCTTAAACTCCAAAACATAATTACCAGTGAAATCCTGAATGGGAAAAATACTCAAGAAAACTTCTTGCAATCCTTGTTTTTCCCTTTGTTCAGGCGAAACAAATCTTTGTAAAAATTCATCAAAAGACTTCCTCTGGACCTCTAATAAATTAGGGAGGGGATACAATTCAGGTATTTTGGAATAATCTCTAACTTTTTGAATCTTTTCTTTATTCACACCAAACACCAACCTTATTTTGGATTTATTGCAAAATTTAATTATATCATTTTTTCTATAAAAAATCAAGAAGGTACCCTATCAATTAATTTTTACACTTTCTAAAGGCACCTTCTTGATCGCAGAATATTTTATTTTATTTCCACAACTGCACCAACCGCCTCTAATTTTCCTTTTATTTCCTCCGCGGTCTTTTTATCTACATGTTCTTTTATCGTTTTGGGTGCACCTTCAACTAAATCCTTAGACTCTTTTAAGCCTAAAGCAGTAATTGCTCTAATTTCTTTTATAACCTGTATTTTATTCGGGCCTATCTCTTTTAATACTACTTCAAAATCAGTTTTTTCCTCTTGCTCTTCAGCTTCGGCAGGTTTAGTTGCTACTCCTCCAGCATTAGCTGGTATTACCGCAGGCATAGCCGCAGTCACTCCAAATTTGGCTTCTAAGGCTTTAACCAAATCGGCCAGTTCTAATACAGTCATCTGTTCTATCTTTTCCAATATTTCATCTATTACCCCTTCCGGAGTAGCTTCTCCCTTTTTTACTTCTTTTTTTTCTACCTCTTCGCTTTCTACCTTTTCTTTTAAAGCCCCACTCTCTTCTACCATTTATTTCACCTCCTTCCCCTATCAATATTTTGCCTTATCTATCTCTCAAAAATTCTACTTTTAATCTATTGACAAATATTTATAACTTTAAACCTACTATCAGTTATAAACTACTTTTCTATGAAACTTTAACTTCTTTTTGACCTTTAATAGCCTCTAAAGTATAAATTAGCTCCCTCAGCGGTCCTGGTAAAACAAACACCAGCGAATAAAGCGGAGCTTTAATTCCAGCAATCGCCTGAGCTAGGAGAATTTCCTTCGCTGGCAGAGAAGCTAAGACAATAACCTTTTCTGCATTCAAATACCTTCCCTCGACCAAAGCAGATTTTATCTTCAATTCAACTTTATTTTTTTCTGCATATTCTTTAATTAAGCGAATTGGTTCTGTAACTTCCTGGTTTAGGTTACCTAACACAATGGCTGTATTTCCCACTAAACCTTTGGTTAATTCTTCTTTCCCTATCTCGTGACAAGCTTTTTCCATTAAAGTATTCTTAACTACTTTAAATATAACTTCTTTTTCTTTTAATTCGTCTCTCAGTTTACTGATTTGGGGGACGTTCATCCCCTTGTAATCAGTTAAAATTATTACCCCAGCATTTTTTAGTTTATCTGCAAGTTCTTCAATTAACCTCTTTTTTTCCACTTTAGTTAAAGCCAACCTCTATCCCTCCTTTCTGCTTTAATAAATAGTCTTGGCAATAAAAAACCTTCCCTCAGACCTTTATCTCTCGGGAAGGTGGAATAAAATAATAACTAATTATTATAATAATATACTTATCTTTTTTCTTTTTTCCTTCCGCCTCAGCAGGATGAAATATTTTGGATGGATAAAGATAAAATATCTCTATTAAGCTACTTTAAATAGCCAAGGTAAAACCCCCGCGGTGCCAGATAACCTTCATTTTACTTAAACCCATCAAGTTAGCCAGGGACACCCTTTTTAAAGCCTCACTACCTTTAGCTATTTCTTTATAGCAGCTCCTGCGGTCTCCGGTAGAGTGTATAAAATTTTGGATTTAGTTTACTATATTTATTTTTTATGCTCCTCAACCCACGTACTTATTTTTAAAGGATCTATCTTGATTCCGGGTCCCATCGTCGAAGAGATAATAATACTTTCTAGGTATCTTCCCTTTGCCGCCGAGGGCTTAGCCTTGATGATTGCTTCCATAAAAGCTAACAAATTATCCAATAACTTTTCTTTATCAAAACTTAATCTACCTAAGGAGGCATGGATTATACCAAATTTATCCGCTCTATATTCCACTTTCCCCGCCTTTAAGGCCTTGATTGCATTCTTTATCTCAAAAGTAACTGTTCCCAGCTTGGGATTAGGCATTAAGCCACGGGGACCCAAAATTTTCCCCAATTTACCCAATACTTTCATCATATCCGGAGTAGCGATAGTCGCTTCAAAATCTGTCCATCCTTTCTGTATCTTTTCAGCTAAATCTTCGCCTCCCACAAAATCAGCCCCTGCCTCTTCAGCTTCTTTTGCCTTTTCTCCCTGGGCAAAAACAGCGATTCTAATCTTCTTCCCAGTACCGTGAGGCAAATCTACCATTCCTCTTACCTGTTCCTCGGGGCGTCGGGTGTCAACCCCTAATTTAATCGCGATATCCACAGACTCATCAAATTTTGCCCAGCTCAATTTCTTAACTAATTCAAAAGCCTCTTCTGGCTCATAATACTTATCTTTTTCAAACTTCTCTATACTTTCTAAATATTTTTTGCTTCTTTTTTGGGTCATCTATTTTCCTCCTGTGTGGTTTTAATGGATTCTCCTCCCACTAATACTCGGGCTATTCCCTCTCTATTTCGATACCCATGCTCTTGGCGGTGCCTTCCACTATTCTTACAGCACTTCCTAAATTTTTGGTATTTAGATCGGGCATTTTTTTCTGAGCAATCTCTTCCGCCTTTGCCCGAGTCAATTTTGCCACTTTTTCTTTATTAGGAGTACTAGAACCTTTTTCTATACCTGCTGCCTCTTTTAGCAAAAATGCTACTGGGGGGCGTTTACATATAAAAGAAAAAGTCCTATCTTCATATACATTAATAATCACCGGTACAATGGTTCCCACCTCTCCTTTAGTTTTCTCGTTAAAGGCCTTACAAAATTCCATAATGTTTAAACCGTGCTGGCCCAGCGCGGGGCCAACCGGAGGTGCAGGATTAGCATTCCCCGCCGGTATTTGTAGTTTTATTACCGAAACCACCTTTTTTGCCATTATATTCCTCCTCAATTGGTTATCTCGTGCTCCGTTAACTAAAGTAGGATA
>DFYM01000050.1:15631-17175 GCA_002383355.1 Candidatus Immundihabitans aquiphilus
TTTTATTTAACCGGGCACTAGTTACTTAGTTAATTGATTAATTGGTTTGAAAATTAATTCAACCAGCTAACCAAGTGACTAGCTAACCAGCTAACTATATACTAACGACTAGTTCAATATTTTTCCACATCGTTGAAATCTAGTTCAACGGCTGTTTCCCGCCCGAAAATAGATAAAAAAACTTTTAACTTACTTTTTTCGTAATCTATTTCTTTAACTTTTCCAGAATATCCGGTGAAAGGCCCAACTACAATCCTTACATTCTCCCCCGATTCTATTTCTAATTTAGGGGCCTTTTCACCCTTCCCCATTTGCTTTAAAATATTATTTATTTCGCTTTCCTTTAAGGGGACAGGTTTACCTCCTGAACCTACAAAACGGGTAACACCGGGAGTATTCCTTACTACTTGCCAGGATTCGTTATTTAATATCATTTCCACTACCACATATCCAGGGAATACTTTTTTTTGTACAAATCTCCTTTTCCCTGCTTTTGCTTCCAAAACCCTTTCGGTGGGTATTAATACCTGAAAGACCTGATCCTCCATCCCCATTGACTTAACTCTCTGCTCCAAATTTATTTTGACTTTATTCTCATAACCTGAATAAGTATGTACTACATACCATCTCTTTTCATTTTCACTCTTTTCATTGGTAGTCATTATACCCGATTAACTCACTTCCCCTAATTTACTAAAGCCAGAGGCTGGTGTACGATAGAAGAGTAAAATTTCTTTAAAACCCCTCCATCTTTCTTCATTTTCGGTTTTATAGCAAACCCTTTATAATTATCTAACTCAACCCATCCCTCATTCAAAAAGAATTTAGCTTTATCCTATTAATAAAGTTAATAAACCTACAAAAACTAAATCGACTATGCCCACAAAAGCTGAAACAATTATTACCGTGACAATAACTATAATAGTACTATTTTTTAAATCCTTACGACTTGGCCACACTACCTTTTTAAGTTCGGTAATAGCTTCTTTTATAAAATTAACTATTCTATTAAAAAATTTTTTATTTGCCATTTTCTTCTCTAATTATTTTATCCATATTATCGTCTTTAATACCCTCCCTAATTCCCTTCCTTATTTTTTTGTTTAAAGATAGGGGAATTATTGAAACTCCTCTATCTTTAAACAAAAATATTGGCAGGCCCGGCAGGATTTGAACCTGCAACCCCCGGATTTGGAGTCCGGTGCTCTAGCCGTTAGAGCTACGGACCTTTTTAATATTTTTATTATTTGTATTTGCTAAGTTATTTTATCTCCTGATGCAAAGTATGCATCTTACAAAATTTACAATATTTTTTCAGTTCTATTCTTTCGGGGGTATTTTTTTTATTTTTATACTTATTGTAATTTCTGTTTTTACACTGAGAGCAAGCTAAAACTATTCTCTGTCTCATTAAATAATTCTCCTCTAACCAGATAAATCAGCACGGAAACAAATCTATCATACTTTGTATTTACTGTCAATATTATGCCTACCGTTACCCAGTTATCCCCTTCACCAACTAACTGGTAAACTGGGTAACTGGT
>DFYM01000075.1 GCA_002383355.1 Candidatus Immundihabitans aquiphilus
GTTTGCAAAACAAGATAGCATTTCTTAGAATTGTATTTTCTTTCAGGGGTTCTCAAGGGGAATTTTTCCCCTTGAATATACTAATTGCAAAGCAATTTCGATATTCTTAAAATTACCAAACTAAGATCTCAAGATAACATAGTAAATAAAACAGTCAAGAGATCAATAAATATTGTTTTGATTTTGATTTCAGGGGTTCTCAAGGGGAACACCCCGTCCCTTCGAGACACCCCTCTTAAGAGGGGAATTTTTCCCCTTGAATATCGCAATTGCAAAACAAGATAGTATTTCTTTGAATTGTATTATCTTTGAGGGGTTTCAGGGGGCGAAGCCCCTTGAATATCTCGTTAATATGAAAAGGGAGGTTTTAATTATTATGTATCTGGTATTATTTATGGCAATGACCATCTCGGGGTTGACTATTGCCCATGGAGTCTATCTTTTAATAAAAAAAGATAATAGTAATTTAAAGAGAATTAGAAAATTAGTAAAAGTTTCGGTAGCAGCCTATCTTATTTTAGTGACTGGATTTATCTTTTTCTTTATACCTAATGTGGCCAGAGCTCAATCTAATTCGGATTCCTCATCGGGAATGGGATTTTTAGCGGCTGCCCTTTCTACCGGTCTGGCAACTATAGGGGCTGGTTATGCAGTAGGTGCGGTAGGCTCCTCAGCTCTGGGTGCTGTTTCTGAAGATCCCAATGTTCTGGGAAAAACCTTGATCTTTGTGGGTTTAGCAGAAGGTATTGCCATTTATGGCTTAATTGTTTCTATTATGATATTGGGGAGATTATAGACTAAAGAGGTTCCTATGAAGATCTTTTTAATTAGTGATAATACCCATACCCTGGCTGGCATGAGATTAGCAGGCATAGAAGGAGTGGTAGTGCACGAAAGGGAAGAAATATTAAAAGAATTAGAAAAGGTGAAAGAAGAGAAAGAGGTAGGCATTTTGCTTATTACTGAATTGTTGGCGGAAAGGATCCAGCCAGAAATTAATGACCTGAAATTAGCGAGAAATATGCCTATTATTGTTGAAATTCCAGATCGACATGGTACCAGGCGTCCCTCTGACTTTCTCACCAGATATATCAGGGAATCCATAGGTCTTAAGATTTGAGGTGAGCTTATTCATGTCCAATACTATAGAAGATAAAATTTCTCTTTTTAGCAAAGTTATTATGGAGAAGATAGATCTTGATTTTCAGAAAAAACAAGAAAAATTAATAGAACATCATGAGAACAGATTAAAGGCTATTACTAATGAGCAGGAAGAGAAAAGAAAGATAACTATAGAAAAAGTTATTAAGGATGCCCAAAGCAGAAAACAACGAATTATTTTAAAGACCAAATCAGAGATGCGTCTGGTAATGTTGAAAAAAAGACAGGAATTTAAAGAAAGAGTATCCCGTGAAGTAGAAAAAAAAGTCAGAGCTTTTATTGATACTAATGAATATGCTGATTTTTTGAAAGAGGCAATAGAGAAGGTATTATTACGCTTTCCTAAAGAACAATTTGCTTATTTTAAATTTAGCAGCAGTGATCTTAAAAATAGAGCAGAAATAATTTTGAATACTATCAATTCTCTGCGGGATAAGGATAGCTATCAGCTTGATACTGCCGATAATCTAATAGGTGGTGTTTTTGTAAAAAGTGGAGACGGTCGGTTAGAGATAGACTTCACTATCAATACTATATTAGAACAGAGTGATAAGCTGGTAGGGGAAGTTCTGTCTACCTGGTTAGGTTAGGTAAGGAGAATTAAGATGGATGGTAAAGGGAAGGTCATTTATATTAATGGCCCAGTAGTAAAAGCAGAACATATGGCAGATTTTAAAGTGCGGGAAATGGTTATGGTTGGTGAGAAAAAGCTTATTGGTGAGGTTATTTCACTGGAGGAAGAAATAGGCACTATACAGGTTTATGAAGATACCACTGGTCTTAGAATTGCCGAAGAGGTGTATAGCACTGGAAAACCCCTCTCTTTAAGATTAGGGCCTGGAATTATCGGTAATATTTTTGATGGTATTGAAAGGCCCCTTTCCAAAATCTATGCAGGAGGAGGGCAATTTATTCCAGAGGGTATTGGTCTTATCTCCCTCGATGAAGAGAAATTGTGGAATACTGAAATTACCGTAAAAAAAGGAGACCTTTTAAAATCTGGTGATGTCTTTGCCCATATCCAGGAGACTTCCCTGATTATCCATAAGGCAATGGTTCCACCCGGGATTAAGGGTAAGGTAATAAGGATAGTAGACAATGGCTATTATACCATCATCGATACTATCTTAATTCTCTTGGACGAGGAGGGGAATAATTATGAACTTAAGCTAGCTCAAGAATGGCCAGTAAGACAACCCCGACCAGTTTGGCAAAGAATGCCTCTGGAGAAGTTATTGATAACCGGGCAAAGGGTTATTGATACCTTTTTCCCTTTAGCCAAAGGGGGTACTGCTGCTATTCCAGGAGGTTTTGGTACCGGGAAGACTATTACCCAGCACCAGTTAGCTAAATGGAGTGATGCTGATTTGATTGTCTATATTGGTTGTGGTGAACGTGGTAACGAGATGACCGAAGTTCTGGAAGATTTTCCTAAACTAAAAGACCATAATACCGGAAATCCTTTGTTGGATCGGACCGTACTTATTGCCAATACCTCCAATATGCCAGTGGCAGCCCGAGAAGCCTCTATCTATACTGGTATTACCATTGCTGAATATTTTAGGGATATGGGTTATAATGTAGCCCTTATGGCTGATTCAACTTCTCGATGGGCGGAAGCACTGAGAGAAATATCAGGCCGGCTGGAAGAAATGCCGGCGGAAGAGGGTTACCCTGCCTATCTGGCCTCCCGATTGGCCGCTTTTTATGAGCGGGCAGGGTATTGTAAAAACCTTAACGGTACGGAAGGTTCCATTAGCATAATTGGGGCGGTCTCTCCTGCCGGAGGAGACTTTTCTGAACCAGTAACCAAGTATACCAAGAGAATAGTAGGAACTTTTCTGGCCTTAGATCGAGAACTCGCTCATGCCAGACATTTTCCTTCTATTAATTGGCTTTTATCTTATAGTAATTATATTCCTATATTAAGTGATTGGTTTTCCGATAAGGTAGCCTCAGATTTGATGGAAATCAGGTCTAAAATGATGGGAATTCTGCAGGAAGAAAATAAACTAATGGATATTGTAAAATTGGTAGGAGAGGATGTTTTGCCCGATGATCAGAGGATAATATTAGAAATTGCTAAAATCATAAAGGTGGGGTATCTTCAGCAAAATGCCTTCCACCCTCAGGATTTATATACCATCCTACCTAATCAATATAGTATGCTTAAAGTAATTGATAAACTTTATGATCGGGCTTATGCTTGCATAAAAGAAGGCATACCTCTTTCTCAAGTGAAAGAGGAGAAACTTTTTTCCGATATCAGCCTGATGAAATATCAAATTAGTGAAGAAAAACCTGAACTTTTTCAGAAACTAATTGAGAGAATAAATGGATACTACGATAGTTTAGAGAATAGATATAAAGAGGGCTCTACCGATGAAGATTAAATATCTCAAACTGGATAAAGCAGAAGGACCGCTTATTATCATGGATGAAGTCCCGGATGCAATTTACGGTGAGATCGTAGATATAGAGGTATCGGGAAATAAACATCGAACCGGTCAAGTGATACAAATTGATAAGAATAAAGTAATCATTCAGGTATTTCAAGGTTCTTCAGGAATTTCACTTGATGGGGTGGCAGTAAGTTTTTCGGGGAAACCCATGCAAATCTCCCTATCCCATGAAATTTTAGGTAGAGTTTTTAATGGGATGGGCAAGCCCATAGATGGTGCTGGAGAAATCTATGCTCACCAAGATTATAACATTAATGGCCGGCCTATGAATCCAGTAGCCCGGCTATACCCTAGAAATTATATCCAGACTGGGATTTCTACTATTGATGGTCTTCTGACTTTAATTAGAGGTCAGAAATTGCCTATCTTCTCTGGTGATGGTCTTCCGCACAACCAGTTAGCAGCTCAAATTGTCAGACAAGCCCGAATTTCAGAAGAAGAAGCCGGTAATTTCGCCATAGTTTTTGCCGCCTTAGGTATTAAACACGATGAAGCTGATTTTTTTGCTAAGGCTTTTGAAGAAGCTGGAGTTATGGATTGGGTGACCATGTTTCTAAATTTAGCTGATGATCCAGTTATGGAAAGGATTATTACCCCTCGCTGTGCTCTTACTGCTGCAGAATATCTTGCTTTTGAATGCGGTAGAGAAGTGCTGGTAATCATGACTGATATGACCAGCTATTGTGAAGCGCTGAGAGAGATTTCCTCAGCAAGAGAAGAAGTACCTTCCCGGAAAGGATATCCGGGGTATCTTTATTCAGATTTGGCCAGCCTCTATGAAAGGGCAGGCATGTTAAAAAATACTAAGGGAAGTATTACTCAGATAGCGATATTAACTATGCCCAATGATGACATTACCCATCCTATACCGGATCTTACCGGTTATATTACGGAGGGACAGATCGTTCTGGATCGTTCTTTATATCAGCTGGGGATATATCCTCCCATAAATATTCTTCCTTCTCTCTCCCGTTTAATGAAGGATGGTATTGGTAAAGAATTTACCCGAGAGGATCACCCTGATTTAGCAAATCAAGTATTTTCCTCTTACTCTAAGGTTCAGGAGATAAGGGCTCTGGCTCAGATTATAGGGGAGGACGAGCTTTCCGAAATTGACCGTAAATATATGGAATTTGGTCGTCAGTTGGAAGAAAAGTTTGCTAAACAGGACTTTGAAGAATATCGGAACCTCAATCAAACCCTGGATACCATGTGGAAACTTATTGAAATTTTACCAGAAGAGGAACTTACCAGAATAGACCCTGTTTTGGTTAAAAAACATCTTCGGAAGTGATTGTTTATGCCAGAAAATATTGCTGCCACTAAAGCTAATTTGATTACTGCCCAGGCCGCACTGGATTTTTCTAAAAGTGGTTTTGAACTACTGGATAAAAAGAGAAATGTGCTTATTAGAAACCTGATGGCTTTTATGGTGCGAGCCAAAGAAGTCCAGCAAAAAATGAGAGAGGTATTCAAAGAAGCTTATGAGGCTCTTACCGTAGCTAATATAACCCTGGGCATAAATGAGGTATATGAGGTAGCCAGGTCAATACCCCAGACTACTGAATTTGACGTTCTTACCTATAGTGTAATGGGTGTGGAGATACCTCAAATAAAGTATGAAAAACATAAAATAGAGCCCTACTACAGCTTTTATCATACTAATACCGCTTTGGATGTAGCTCTGCAGAAATTCCAAGAGGTAAAGTATCTACTCTATGATTTGGCAGAGATAGAGGATTCGGTGTATAAACTGGCTAGGGAGATAAAAAGAACTCAGAAAAGAACCAATGCCTTAAAGAATATCCAAATACCAAAGTATGAAGCACTGGTAAAATCCATCTCGGAAGAACTGGAGGAAAAAGAGAGAGAAGACTTCTTTCGACTGAAAGTATTGAAGAGGAAAAAAGTCCGACGCAGTCAGGAAGGGAAGTCAGGAAGTCAGGAATGAACCCAGATTCTTTTAAACCAGCGATACAGCCATTCATTGGCTAATTTTCTATTTTTGAAAAAGACAAATTGAATATCGGGGAAGGTAACAAAAAGCTCAGCCAGGATATCGGCAGTATAAGAAGGACTATAAAATAAGTTAGTCTTAGGATTGATAAATTCTGAATAGGGAGAGTCAAAGATCATTGCTTTAAAAGGATATTGTTGTAATTCTTGCAGACTTAATTTTAAGACTTCGAAATTTCTGATTTCATGCAAAAATTGATCCAGGGTCTTTCTTTCGGCGACTGCTATAGGACTTTCATTTTTGATTAAAGCATAATCACCTACTTTTAAATTTTCTCTTGTAAGGTGGCAATTAGTAAATTTATAAGGATAATGTTCTCTTTTATCAATAATTATTTCCATCCTTTCCTTTTTTCCGCCCTGGGGGATATAAGCTCCTGGACCTTTTATTTTCATTGAGGACTGGGTTATCCAGAAGATTTGTTCATAATATTGACCGGGAGTAGTCTTATATTCTTTTTCCAGAAAGATAAACCAGCACCTTCTTTTCGTTTTTCTATCCAGAATAATGTTAAGTTTTTTACCCCATCTTTTTGCCAGAATAATAGGGCATTTTTCTACTGGTTCCACATCGGGAATATCTTTTTGGGAAACAATCCCCTCAGAAATACAGAATATTTTCTTTCCTGGACCAGGCCATTTAGCCTGCACCAGGAGAACCAGATATTGTCCTGGCTGTTCTTCTAAATAAATTCTATAGGGAAATTTTGTTATTCCGCTTTTATAAAGATACCAGTACAACTTAATCTCCTGATTTCAGGATATAATCAGGGGAAGTATCCCCTGAAACCCCTCTCTCATTACTATTGAGTATATAGTAAGTTTAGTTAAAAAATAA
>DFYM01000053.1 GCA_002383355.1 Candidatus Immundihabitans aquiphilus
TTTTAAAACTTAACTAACAAAAAATGCTTGACAGTTTGGGGGGGGTGGTATACTTTAAAGTAAGATTTTGGAAAAACTTACCTATTACGGAAAATTTAACATTATTCAAAAATAGTTATTATTTAAGTATTCAAGGAGGAGTTTATGTTATCAGACTTAGAAATTGCTCAACAGGCCAAATTACGACCCATCACCGAGATTGCCAGCTCTATTGGTATCCAAGCGGAGGAATTGGAACTCTATGGGAACTATAAGGCCAAGGTAAGAGCCAGCATTCTGGATAGATTGCCAGACCGCCCTCAAGCCAAATATATTGTGGTAACTGCTATTACTCCCACCCCCTTAGGAGAAGGTAAGACGGTCACCACCATCGGCCTATCTCAGGGCTTGGCCAAACTGGGTAAGAAGGTCATCACCACCTTAAGAGAGCCCTCCATGGGACCGGTCTTTGGTATCAAGGGTGGTGCAGCTGGAGGAGGCTACTCCCAGGTAGTACCTATGGAAGACTTGAACCTTCATTTCACCGGTGATATCCATGCGGTAGGAGCCGCCAATAATCTCCTCTGTGCTATGTTAGATACCCACCTGCAAAAGGGTAATAAGCTGAATATCGATATCCACAGTATCGGGATCAATCGGGTGGTGGATATCTCCGACCGAGCCTTACGCAACATTGTTATCGGCTTGGGTGGAAAAGAAAATGGTATCCCCCGAGAAACAGGATATGATATCACCGTCGCCTCTGAGGTGATGGCTATTTTAGCCTTGGCTACCAATATCTTTGATTTACGGAAGAGGCTAGCCAGAATGACCGTAGCCTATAGTCGTGACGGCCAACCAGTTACCGCAGAAGACCTGAAGGCTGCTGGTGCTATGACCGTCCTACTGAAAGAGGCCCTTAATCCTAATCTCATTCAGACCCTAGAACAGGGACCCTGTTTCATGCATTGTGGTCCCTTTGCCAATATTGCTCATGGTAATAACTCGGTCTTGGCCGACTTGATAGCTACCAAATTAGCCGACTATGTAGTAACCGAATCCGGCTTTGGCTCTGATATGGGCTTTGAGAAGATGTGTAATATCAAATGCCGCACCAGTAACCTGAAGGTGGATTGTGCCGTAATCGTCTGTACTATCAGAGCCTTAAAGATGCATGGAGGGCTAATTAAGGTAGTGGCTGGCAAACCCCTGGATATGGACAAACTATCTCGTGAAAATCTCCCAGCCGTAGAAAAAGGCTGTGAAAATTTAGCCAAACATATTGAAAATGTCCTCTTACACGGTATCAATCCGGTGGTGGTAATTAATCGCTATCCTACCGATACTCCAGCTGAGCTAGAGCTGATTAAAGAAAAAGGTCTTCAGGCTGGTGCCTCCGCGGTAGTAACGCATGAAGGCTGGGCTAAAGGTGGTGAGGGTTGTCTGGAGCTAGCCCAGGCGGTCTTAGAGGCTACCGAGAAGAAGAATGGTTTTCATTATCTTTATCCTTTAGAGGCCAGTATCAAAGAGAAGATTGAGCTTATTGCCACCAAAATCTATGGTGCTGATGGAGTTAGCTATGAAGAGCCAGCGGAAAGAAATATCCGCTTATTTGAAGCAGTAGGCTTTGGTAAGCTACCTATCTGTATGGCCAAAACCCATCTTTCTCTCTCCCATGACCCGGCTATAAAAGGTAGACCCCGGCATTTTACAGTACCCATACGTGATATTCGAGCCTCAGTAGGTGCTGGCTTCCTCTATCCCCTCTTGGGGACTATGATGACTATGCCGGGCTTACCCTCAGTGCCAGCAGCTACCAAGGTGGATATTGATGAGAAAGGAAATACAGTGGGATTGTTTTAATAATATTGGAGCTCCCTAAAAATATTTTTATAAAAAATAAGGAGGTAAAAATTATGTCTAAGAAAGTAATAGAAGGTCTATATTATACTAAGAGTGATGAGTGGTTAAAAGTAGAAAATAGTATAGGTACAATTGGTATTACTGATTATGCTCAGGAGCAATTAGGTGATATTGTCTATGTGGAAGAAATTAAAAAAGGGGCAAAACTTAATAAAGGTGAGCTACTTACTACTGTAGAATCAGTTAAGGCTGTTTCAGATGTTTACTCACCTGTTAGTGGCGAGATTTTTGAGGTTAATCAAAATATAATTAGAGAACCATCATTAATTAATAAAGACCCCTATGGAGAGGGTTGGTTTGCCAAAATAAAGATAAACAATCCTGAAGAAATAAAAGAACTTATGAATGCTTCCGATTATAGTGAGTATCGAAAAGAATAGAAGAAAAAATAAAAAACAGAGGTGAATTAAAATGAGATATATTCCCTCAACAGAAGAACAACAAAGAGAAATGCTTAAAGGGATTGGGGTATCATCCTTCGAAGAATTGATTGCCAATATTCCCGAAAAGGTAAGATTAAAAAGAAAACTAAATCTTCCCCCCGCCCTTGCCGAAAATGAATTAGAAGAAAAAATCGTTCAGATAGCTCGAAAAAATGCTGATTTTTACCAATTAAAACCACTATTAGGAGCAGGTGCTTATCGGCATTTTATACCAGAAGCCGAAAAGGCTTTATTACAAAGAGAGGAATTTTGGACCTGTTATACTCCTTATCAACCGGAATTAAGCCAAGGAACTTTACAGTCTATCTTCGAATTTCAGAGTTACATTTCTCGGCTAACAAAAATGGAGGTAGTGGTTCCCTCGATTTTTGATGGAGCCTCCGCTACTGCTGAAGCAGCGTTGATGTCTTTAAGGCTAACCCATAAAGATAAAATATTAATATCCTCTTTACTTCATCCTCATTATCGAGAAACTGTGAAAACCTACCTGGCACCACATGCTGTTAAAATTTTAGAACTACCATTTCGCAATGGTATTACTCAAATTGATAATATTAAAGATTCTTTAGACGATAACACAGCTGCAGTAATAATTCAAAGTCCCAATTTTTTGGGAGGGATTGAAGATATAGCAGAAATTTCAGAAATAGCTCATCAGAAAAATGCTATGCTTATTCAAGTAATTGCCGAGAGTATGTCCCTGGGTATTTTAAAATCTCCAGGTAATATGAATGTGGATATAGTTTCTGGCAATACCCAATCTTTTGGCTTGGATTTAAATTTCGGTGGTCCTTACAATGCCTTTTTAGCCACGAAAAAACAATATATCAGACAACTACCTGGCAGAATAGTTGGTGAAACAAAGGATAAGAATGGCAAAAGAGCCTTTGTTATGACTTTCAGGGCGCGTGAACAGGATATTAGAAGAGAAAAGGCAACCTCTAATATGTGCACCAATCATAATTTAAATGTAGTTGCTACTAATATCTACCTTTCTCTTTTGGGTACAGAAGGTATTTACCAGTATTCACTTCTCAATCTTAAAAAAGCGCATTATTTGGAAACACAATTACTGAAATCAGGAAAATTTAGAAAACCATTCTCTTATCCTTATTTTAATGAATTTTTACTCGAGTATGAAGGAGACCTTAAAAACCTATCAGAACGGTTGTTAGAAAATAATTTTATACCACCGCTCTCTGTTCTACAATTTTTTCCTGATGAGAAATTTGAACAAAGCCTTCTTTTAGCAGTAACTGAAATATTTTCCAGGGATGAATTAAATCAGATTGTTGATCTTTTATCCCGGTAAGGAGGAATGAAATGAAATTGATTTTTGAAAAAAGTGTTCCTGGTAGAAATGGTTATTCGATTCCTCAAGATTTATTTGATGATATTAAGGCAGAAGAGTTATTACCTGATAAGTATCTGGAGGATAATAAAAAGAACTTAACTGAAGTTTCAGAAGTCGATGTAATTAGACATTTTACCAAACTTTCCAAATTTAATTACGGTGTTGATGATGGTTTATATCCCTTAGGTTCCTGTACCATGAAATATAATCCCAGGATTAATGAAAAAATGTCCAGTTTAACTAACTTTATTTATGCTCATCCCCTTTCCTCGCTGGAATTGGTACAGGGTAGTTTAGAGATTATGTATCTTCTTAATCAAATGTTATGTGAGATAACGGCTATGGATCAGTATACCATGGCCCCTGCTTCTGGTGCTCACGGTGAATTAACTGGAATACTAATCATGAGAAAATATTTTTTGGACCATGGTGAAAAAAGATTCAAAATGCTAATTCCTGATTCTGCTCATGGTACCAATCCAGCCTCTGCAGCTATGGGGGGATTTGAAGTAGTAGAGATTAAATCAAATCAAAATGGAACAGTTGATTTGGAATCCTTAGCTTACGCTATGGATGAACAAACAGTAGGTTTAATGCTTACCAATCCAAATACCGTTGGCTTGTATGATGAAGGTATTGAATCCATTGAAAGGATTATCCACCAGAAAGGTGGTTTACTTTACTATGATGGGGCTAATCTCAATGCTTCTTTAGGTATTATTCGCCCCGGGGACGCTGGGTTTGATGTGGTACATCTGAACCTTCATAAAACTTTTTCTACACCTCATGGAGGTGGTGGGCCAGGTGCCGGGGTAATTGGGGTAAAAAAGAATCTTATTCCTTATCTACCAACCCCTCTGGTCGATTTTGATGAAGAGACCAAAAAATACATCTTTAAAGAAGCTGGTAAAAAAAGCATTGGTATGGTGCGTAGTTTTTGGGGCAATTTCTCAGTTTTAGTAAAGACTTTTGCCTGGATTCTATCTTTAGGACCAGAAGATCTTTATCAATGTTCCAAAACCAGTATTATCAATGCCAACTATGTTTTGGCAAAATTAAAGAAATATTTTAAACCAGCCTATGATCGTTACTGTGGTCATGAATGTACTTTAACTGCTCGTGAATATAAAAAATATGGTATTAAGACATTACATATTGCTAAAAGATTGATGGACTATGGTTTCCATCCCCCTACCATTTATTTTCCACACTTTGAACCATATGCCGAAGAAACGATCATGATTGAACCACCAGAATCAGAGGGTAAAGAGATCTTAGACAATTTTATTGCTGTTATGATAAAAATTTCCAAGGAGGCTGCAGAAAATCCTGATATATTAAAATCTGCTCCTCATAAAACGCCTATTAGTCAATCTGACGATGTATTAGCCGTTAAAAGACCAATCTTGACCTACGATGATGAGTTGGAATTAAAAGATGAGTTGAACTATCAGGAAAAAGATATTGATTTTTAATTAATTGCTACAAGGAGGATAAAATGGAAGAAAATTTCTTATTAAAAACACCCTTACATGATGAACATCTTCGCCTGAAAGCTCGCATGATCCCCTTTGATGGATTTGATATGCCAGTTCAGTATAGTAGTATCATTGAAGAACATATGGCTGTTAGAGAAAAAGTTGGTATCTTTGATGTATCCCATATGGGAGAGATTGAGATTAAAGGACCAGATGCCGTTTCCTTTGTAGATTATCTTTTAACTAATCGAATATCTAATATGAAAGATGATGCTATTAAATATTCTCCCATGTGTTATCCCCATGGCGGTCAGGTAGATGACCTTTTTGTCTACAAAATCAGCAATCGCTTTATTCTCTTAGTGGTAAATGCCTCACCCAACTATTCAGAAAAGGATGAACAATGGATTAAAAAACAGAATATTGGTTTTGATGTAGAAATTGGTAATAAAAGCAAAGAATATGGTGAAGTAGCTATCCAGGGACCACTGGCAGAAAAAATGTTAAATCCTTTCTTTAAAGGTGAACTTTTTTTAACAGAGTTAGAAAGATTTAAATTTGCCTACGGTACCCTTTTTAGGAAAGATGTTTTAATTTCACGTACTGGTTATACGGGAGAAGATGGGTTTGAGGTATATACTGCTAATAGTGCTGATATAGTTGACATCTGGCATCACTCTCTAATCGAAGGCGAAAGTTATGGCCTTAAACCCTGTGGCTTGGGAGCACGAGACACCACTCGCTTTGAAGTTGCTTACTGGCTCTACGGGAACGATATAGACGAGCATATCAACCCCTTAGAAACAGGTCAAGAATGGGCCATAAAATTTGATAAAGAAAAATTTATTGGTAAAGATAGCCTGTTAAAAATTAAACAGGAAGGTATCACTCGCCAATTAGTTGGTCTTTTTGTTCCTCAAGGAGGGATCCCTAGAAATAAGATGGAAGTTTATAAAGATAACCATAAAATTGGATTTATTACCTCAGGTAACTATTGCCCTTCCTTGAAGAAGGTTTATGCCATGGCATTATTAGATTTACCTTTTACCAAAGTAGGTACCCAGGTTGACATTATGATTAGAAATAAAACAGTCCCAGCAGAAGTGGTCCCATTACCATTTTTATTGCCCTTCAATAAGAGATGATGTTGATTTTTGCTACTTATTTATCATTAAGCGTCTAAATCACTGTAGTCTTTCCTTAAATGGGGAAGAGGAAAGAGGGATGAGAGATGGTGAAAGTCTCTCTTTAAAAGAGAAAAAAGTTATAACATTATTTTAGCAAAATGCTATAATAGTAAAAAATAATAAAAAGGAAGGAGGCTTTAGCAAAAATTCGATTTAAGGAGGTGATAAATTTATTTTAAAATAATTGTGTTTAATCTCTTTTAAATTTTAAGACAGCTCTAGTAATATCTATATTTTCTTATTAATAAAATATAGGAGGTTAAGTTAGTATGACTGCATTCATGAACTTTTTAACTGTGATTGATGATTTTGTTTGGGGACCACCTATGTTAATTATCCTAGCCGGTACTGGTCTATTTTTAACTATTCGCTTAGGTTTCATCCAATTTAAATATACCGGGTATGGCTGGAGGTTAATATTCAGTGGAATGTCCAGAAAGGATAAGAGTGAAAAGGATGAAGGTGAAATTACACCATTTCAGGCCCTTACTGCCACACTTGCTGCTACGGTAGGTAATGGAAATATTGCTGGTGTAGCTACCGCTCTGGCTTCAGGGGGTCCTGGTGCGGCATTATGGATGTGGATTATTGCCTTAGTAGGAATGGCTACCAAATTTTGTGAAGCTACTCTCGGTGTAAAATACAGAATAAAAGATAAAGACGGAGCATTAGCTGGCGGAACCATGTATTTCATAGAAAAGGGATTAGGGTTAAAATGGTTAGGCTGGATCTTTGCCCTATTTGGTGCCCTTGCGGCCTTTGGTATTGGGGATATGGTCCAGACTAATTCCATGGCTTTAGTGGGGAATAGTGTCTTTGGTATCCCCCAGATTATAACCGGAATAGTCCTGGCAGTTTTAACCTGGCTGGTTGTAGTAGGAGGTATTAAACGAATCGGGCAGGTAACTGAATATTTAGTACCTTTTATGGCAATTTTTTATGTTGTTGCCTCTTTGATTATCATTATTTCTCGTATCAATATGCTTCCTTACGCTATTGCAGAAATTTTCAGATGTGCCTTTACGGGAAAAGCAGCCATAGGAGGATTTGCCGGTGCCACTGTAGCTCAAGCCATGCGCTTTGGTGTCGCTCGAGGTATCTTCTCTAATGAAGCCGGTTTAGGTAGTGGTAGTATTGCCAATGCCGTAGCTAAAACAAAACATCCTGTGCGACAGGGCACTATTGCCATGATTGATGTTATGATCGATACCATAATTATCTGTTCCATGACCGCTCTGGTAATTCTAATGACCGATACTCTTCCTACCGGTTATACCAGTACCCAATTAACCGCTCATGCTTTTAGTACTGTATTGGGTACAGTTGGTGGTCCAATTGTTGCTATTGGCTCCTTATTATTCGGTTTTTCTACTATTCTTACCTGGTGTTACTACGGTCAACAGTGTTCCCGTTTTATAATTGGTCCCGCAGTAGTAAAACCATATGCCTGGCTCTTTGTAATTGTTGCCTTCCTCGGTGCTGTAGTAGAAGTTCCTTTCGTTTGGTTACTCACTGACGCTCTAAATGGTGCTATGGCTATACCAAATTTAGTTGGTTTACTACTGTTAAGTGGGGTAATGGTCCAACAGGTTAAAGAATACTTTTCCAACCCTGAAATGCTAAGTATTTAATAATAAAATTTAATAGGGTGAGGGTATATTTATTTAATACCCTCACCTACTCTTTGACAAGGAGGGGTTTGATAATCATGATTATTGGTGTACCTAAAGAGATTAAAGATAATGAGAATCGAGTAGCTATTACCCCAGCTGGAGTAAAGGCCTTTATAAAAGCAGGTCATCAGGTATTAGTTCAAAAATCAGCTGGCTCAGGTAGTGGAATAACAGACCAGGAATATAGTTCTGCTGGTGCTTCACTTAGGAAAGAGCCTGAAGAAATTTTTCAGGAAGCTGATATGATTATGAAAGTAAAAGAACCAATGCCTCCTGAATATATGTTAATTAGAGAGGGACAAATCATTTTCACCTATTTTCACTTTGCTGCCTCTCGTGAACTAACACAAGCCATGATGGAGAAAAATTGCATCTGTATTGCTTATGAAACGGTGGAGACAGAAGACGGGACTCTTCCACTTTTAGCACCGATGAGTGAGGTGGCCGGCAAAATGGCTGGTCACCTAGTAGCTTATTATTTGGCTCTTCCTTATGGTGGACGAGGTGTCTTGTTAGGGGGAGTACCGGGGGTGAAACCAGCCAAGGTTGTAGTAATTGGAGGTGGAACAGTAGGAACCAATGCTGCCAAAGTAGCAGCCGGTATTGGAGCTAATGTTACTATTTTAGATATAAATTTGAACCGTCTCAAATATTTAGATGATATAATGCCTAAAAATGTCATTCTTCTGGCTTCCAATCAATTCAATATTGAAGAAGAACTTAAAGATACTGATGCTTTAATCGGTGCCGCTTTGATACCAGGGGCTCCAGCACCTAAAGTGGTTAGTGAGGAGATGGTTAAGATGATGCCCAGGTATTCTGTAATTGTGGATGTCGCTATTGATCAGGGTGGATGTATCGAGACCAGTAAACCTACTTCTCATAGCAATCCAACCTATCTGATGCATGATGTTTTACATTATTGTGTTACCAACATGCCAGGTGCCTTTGCCAGAACCTCAACTTTTGCCTTAACTAACGCTACTTTACCCTATGCTCTGGAAATTGCCAACAAAGGTTATCAAAAGGCACTTATTAGTAATTCGGCTATTGCTAAAGGGCTCAATATTATAAATGGTAAGATAACTTATAGACCAGTAGCTGAGGCATTTGGTTATCAATACTATCCTATAGATAAATTGTATCAATAATTTTAACTTTGATTTAATTTTGACCTTCTTTTTTAAAAAGGCAAGCCCCCCTTCTATTTAAAGAAAGAGGGCTTTTTTAATCTTAGCTATCCATCTTAGGTAATTAATTAACAATATTTTTCTTATCTAATTAATACATCCCCATTTCGCCACCTGGCATTCCGCCACCAGGCATGGGTTGTGCTTTCTTCTCTTCCGGTTTATCTGCAACCAAACATTCTGTAGTTAATACCATACCGGCAATACTAGCCGCATTTTGTAGAGCTGAACGAGTCACTTTGGTAGGATCGACAATACCCCTTTTAAACATATCAGTAAATTCACCTTCTTGGGCATCAAATCCTATCCCTTTTTCTTTGCCCTTTAATTGCTCTACAATAACAGAACCTTCAAAACCAGCATTTTTAACAATTTGTTTAGTAGGTTCTTCCAATGCTTTCAGTATGATTTTTAACCCTATCTGTTCATCACCTTCCAATTTATAATTTCCTAAAGCTGGTATAATATTTAGTAATACAGTACCGCCACCAGCGACAATACCTTCTTCTACTGCTGCTTTTGTAGCAGAAAGGGCATCTTCTACCCGATGCTTTTTCTCTTTTAATTCAGTTTCCGTAGCAGCACCAACATTAATTACCGCAACGCCACCAACCAGTTTACCCAATCTTTCCTGTAATTTTTCTTTATCATAATCAGAGGTTGTTTCTTCAATCTGGGCTCTGATTTGGGCTTCTCTCTTCTTTATTTCTTTTACATCGCCTTTGCCGCCCACAATAATGGTCTCTTCCTTATTTACTTTAACCTGATGGGCAGTGCCTAACATGGAGATATCAGCATTCTCTAATTTTAAGCCAACCTCTTCTGAAATAACCTGGCCACCAGTTACGACAGCAATGTCAGCTAACATTTCTTTTCTTCTATCCCCGAAACCGGGAGCCTTAACGGCAACACAATTTAAGGTACCTCTAATTTTGTTAACTACTAAGGTAGTCAGGGCTTCTCCTTCCACATCTTCAGCAATAATGAATAGAGCTTTACCCATCTGGGCAACTTTCTCTAAAATGGGCAGTAAACCCTTCATATTACTTATTTTAGCATCAGTAATTAAAATCAGTGGGTCATCTAACAAGGCTTCCATCCGCTCAGCATCAGTTACCATGTAGGGAGAAATATAACCTTTATCAAATTGCATTCCTTCCACCACATCCAGTGTAGTGCCCATAGTTTTAGACTCTTCCACCGTAATAACTCCATCTTTCCCTACCTTTTCCATGGCATCAGCGATAATATTACCAATTTCTCGATCAGCAGCTGAAATTGTAGCAACATTGGCAATAGATTCTTTGTCTTTAATTTCTATGCTTAATTTTTTTATTTCTTCCACGGCTTTATCAACTGCTTTTTGTATTCCCCTTCTTAACATCATAGGATTTGCCCCAGCAGCAACATTTTTTAATCCTTCATGTAATATTTTTGAGCTAATACTGTCGCAGTAGTTGTTCCATCACCTGCTATATCATTTGTTTTGGTAGCGACCTCTTTTACAAACTGGGCTCCCATATTCTCAAAGGGATCTTCTACTTCAATTTCGCGAGCAATTGTTACTCCATCATTAGTAATGGTGGGTGAACCATATTTCTTTTCTAATACTACATTTCGACCTTTTGGCCCTAAGGTAATTTTAACACTTTCTGCTAACGTATCAGCACCTTTCTTTAGAGCATTCCTCGCTTCTTCGTCAAATAAAAACTGTTTTGCCATATTATTTCATCCTCCTTAATTAATAGTTGACACTTGTATATTTATGATAAATTTTTTTCTATTCTAAAATAGCAAGTATATCTTTTTCGCTTAAAATGAGATAATCTTCGTCATCATCACCTTTTATATCAGTACCAGAATACTTGGCATAAATGACTTTATCACCTTTTTTGAACTGCAGGGGAAATGTTTTTCCATCATCATTTGTTCGGCCAGGACCAACTGCCAGCACTTCTCCTATTTGAGGTTTTTCTTTTGATACCGTATCTGGTAAGACAATACCACCCTTTGTTTTTTCTTCTTCCTCAACTGGTTTTACTAAGATACGATCGGCTAAGGGTTTAATTTTTGTTACATCCATATCTATTCCTCCTTAAAAAATTTTTTATTTTATGTTTTAAAGATATTTTAAATGATTTAGCACTCTCACTATGAGAGTGCTAAAATCTTTACCTATATTATCTAATGCACTAATTTTTTGCAAATACTATTTTAAGTCATTTTTGATGATATTTAATCATTTATAATCTTTATCAAGTAATATTACCTGATTATTCCCATTATATTCATCTTTATTATTTTATATCATTCTGTAAAAACTTCTAAATCAAAAGAGTCAGTAATCCCTCTTTTAAATTTATAATAACCGGCACAGGCAATCATAGCAGCATTATCAGTACACAACTCTTTGGGGGGATAATAAATTGAAATTCCTACTTTTCGGGCTGCTTCCCTCAAAGCTCTTCTTAAACTTGCATTAGCAGCGACACCTCCACCTAACACTATATTCGATATATTATATTTTATGGCACAAGATAAAGTTTTATGTTTAATAGTATCAATAATTGCCTGCTGCAAAGAAGCACACAGATCATTAATATTAATTAATTCATCTCTCTCTTTTTTCTCACCTAAAAAATATAAGACAGCAGTTTTTAGTCCACTAAAACTAAAATCAAAATCATTGCTATTTAACAAAGGGCGCGGAAAATGTATGGCATCACCTTTCCCTGTTTTTGCCAATTCTTCAATAATTGGACCCCCAGGATAGCCTAAACCTAAATGTTTAGCCACCTTATCTAGAATCTCACCAGCAGCATCATCTCTTGTTTTTCCAATTAGTTGGTATTGACCAATTTCTTTGACTAAGATTAAAGAAGTATGACCTCCAGATATAATTAGGGAGATAAAAGGAGTTTGTATTTTTTGATTATTTAAAAAATTGGCGTAAATATGGCCTTCAATATGATTTATACCAATCAAGGGTTTATCTAAAGCAAAGGCAACAGCTTTACCAAATGATAAACCAACTAACAATGACCCTTTTAAACCAGGCCCATAACAAACAGCAACTCCATCAATATCTTTTAATGTTACCTCAGCTTTTTGAAGTGCCTCCTGGCAGGTTATAAGAATAAATTCCATATGTTTTCGGGAGGCTATTTCTGGTACAATACCACCATATTGCTGGTGGATATCCATTTGCGAGGCAATAATGTTAGAAAGTATTTGTTTTCCATTCTTAACTAGAGCTACCGATGTTTCATCACAAGAAGTCTCGATACCTAAAATAATAGTTTCTTTCATGGTCTTTCAGCTGCTGATTTATTTATATAAAAAGGTATTAGATTGGAAATATCATCAGATTGGTTTTCTAAAACCTTCTTTTCTCCCATTAAAGCAATAGTGAGAGCATTAGCATAGTTTTTTTCTTCGCTAATAAAATAAATATTATCTACGCCGCAAGAATGGCTATTTTTTTCATTTTTTATGATATCATCTACTCCAGGACCAAAAACATAAACAGTTTCCTTAAACTTTAATAATTCTTCTTTAATCTTCATCCATTTTTGGCATTGGTACGTTCTTAATATATCTAAATTACCAGAATTTTTATTATTACCATAAAAAGCGAAATAATATTCTTCGCCTCGAGCTTTTATCATCGGACATAGAATGCCAGGAAGAACTCTGCGGGTTAAGGCATAACAATCTAAACTATTTATGCCAACAATAGGAAGGGATAAGGAAAAAGCTAAACCTTTCGCAGTAGCTAATCCGATTCTTAATCCAGTAAAAGAACCAGGACCAATTGACACCGCAATGCCACCCAAATTCTTTAGCTCTATTCCTGTTAAATTTAGAATACAATTTAAAGTGGGTAAAATAATTGCCGAATGAGTTTTCCCTTCTTTTTGAACTTTATAATCGACCACTAATTTCCCATCATTGATAATGGCTAAATTTAATATCTCAGTTGCAGTATCAATCCCCAATATCTTCAACAGTTTTTAATTCCTCTATTATTTTTTGATATCTATCCCCTATTGGCTCAAAGATAATCTTCCTAGTAAAATAGTTAGCACAATCCATAGTAATATTTACTAATAATAATTCTTCTGGAAGGAAACATTTTATCTTGTTAGCCCATTCTATTAAAGTGATTCCATCCCCATAAAAATATTCTTCATAACCAAGCCCCTCCAATTCTTCAGCTTTATTTAGTCTATACAAATCGAAATGATAAATAGGCTTTGCTCCTCTATATTCATTGATAATAGAAAAAGAAGGGCTTAAAACAGTATCTGAGCTTTTTAAGCCTTTAGCTATACCCTTAATTAAACAAGTTTTCCCACTGCCAAGTTCCCCATTTAAGGCTACTAAATCCCCTTCTTTGAGTAAATTACCCAATCTTTCACCCAAACTAATTGTTTCTGTTGGACTATAACTAATATAAATATATCTGTAGCATTTATTTTTTTTAAATAACATTAAAATCTCTATCTTTTTTCCTCAAAGTTATATTCACTTAAAATATTTTTAACTTTCCATGGTTTTCCTTCTTTAATGAACAACTTTGCTACCCTGGCTTTATCAGTTAGATGAACAACTTCATCAACAATAGTATTTAGTTTTTTAGCAATCTCTTCAACAGTAATATATTTCCCCCTTTGTTCTCCCCAAAGAACAACTTCATCACCAACTGAAGCATCAGTAATATTACTAATATCTATCATCATTTGGTCCATACACACCCTTCCCACCACTGGAGCTATCTTTCCCCTAACCAATACCTGGCCAGAATTAGAAAGTAGTCTCGAATAGCCATCTGCATATCCTACTGGCAGAGTAGCTACCACTGTTTCTTTTTTTGTTTTATAGGTTCTTCCATAACCAATAAAAGAATCTGCTGCAACTCTTTTAAGAAAAGAAATACGACTTTTAAAGGACAAGGCCGGAAGTAAATTTATAGATCTGTTTACCTCACCAGAGGGATATAAGCCATAGATAAGACAACCAGGTCGAACCATATCTAACCACGTTTCAGGCAAATCAAGAATAGCACCACTATTAGCGGTATGGTAATAGGGGATCTTTAGATTACTCTTTTTTACTTGATTCATTACCTCCTTAAAAAGATGAAATTGATAAAGGGTATATTCTTTATCTTTTTCATCAGCAGTGGAAAAATGGGTATAAATCCCTTCTATTTCTATATTCGATAATTTTTTTAATTCTGTTATAACTTTCATAATTTCTGATGCTTTAAATCCTAATCGGCCCATCCCCGTTTCAATTTTTAGATGTACTTTTATTTTTTGGCTAATACCGGAGGCAATTTCATTAAATTTATAAGCACTTTTTAAATCACTTATGGTAGGTATAATTTGGTAATCTAAATAACATTTAAATTGTTCATCAAGTGCAATTCCCAACACTAATATGGGGGCTTTAATGCTATTCTTCCTTAACACAATTGCTTCTTCAATACGAGCTACCGCAAGCTGAGTAGCACCATATTCTAAGATTATATTTGCTATTTCCACCGCATCATGACCATACCCATTTCCTTTTACCACCCCCATAATCTGGATTTTTTCCCCAATCCAACTCTTGATACTTTGCATATTAAACTTTACTGCATCCAGATTTATTTCCAACCATGCAGAACCCAACAATTCTCTCATCTTCCTCTCCTTTATTATCGAAAAGTAATGTCAAAAACAATTTACTAATTTTCAATAATAACCTGAGCAATAGCCAATTGCTTGGTATGTGAAATACTCAAATTTATTTTCGTTATACTTCTTTTACTAGTTATTTCACTGGCCTTTCCGGTCAGATAAATAATTGGTTTACCTAAATTATCTTCTTTAATTTCTATTTCTTTCCACTTAAGGTTACAAAAACCTGTTCCCAAGGCTTTGGAAAAAGCTTCTTTAGCGGCAAATAATCCGGCATAAGACTGAAAACGATTTTCATTTTTGCCTTCACAATATTTTATTTCTGGTGAGGTATATATTTTGTGCAAAAAATGGGCATCCCATTTACTAATAATTGCTCTTATTCTAGCAATATCCACCAAATCTACACCTATACCTATAATCATTTTTTAATTAATAACCCCAATATTTATTTTTTTATTTATTCTACGGTAACACTTTTTGCTAAATTTCTCGGTTTATCCACATCTCTTCCTAAAATATTGGCAATATGATAAGCAAATAACTGAAGTGGCACCACTGATAAAAGAGGATATAATATTGGCATATTTATTTCCGGAACATAAATTACTTCATTTACTATTTTGGTAATTTGATCATCTTCTGCAGTGGCCAAGGCAATAACTTTTGCCTCTCGAGTAGTAACTTCTTTAATATTATTTATCATTTTATCATAAACTTTATCTCTTAAGGCTAAAGCAACAACAGGAAAATTTTCATCAAGTAAGGCTATAGGACCATGTTTCATTTCACCAGCAGGATAAGCTTCGGCATGGATATAGGAAATCTCTTTTAATTTTAAGGCACCTTCTAAGGCAATTGGAAAATTAACATCTCTACCCAAGTAAAGAAAATGCTGATATTTTGAAAATTGGTAGGCAATTGTTTCTATTTTATCATTCTGATTCAGGATTGTCTCAATTTTCTGAGGTATTCTTGAGATTTCTGTTATAATTTCTTTTTCATCCCATTCGGATAGCGTATTTTTTGTTTTTCCCAGAAATATTGCCAGTAGATAAAGTGAGATTAATTGTCCTATAAAAGCCTTTGTTGATGCAACACCAATTTCAGGTCCAGCATTAATGTACATAATATGATCTGCCTCTCTACTAATGGTACTTCCTCTAACATTAACAATAGCTAATGTGGCATAAACTTTGTCTTGACAAGAATGCAGAGCAGCTATAGTATCGGCTGTCTCACCCGACTGAGAAATTACAATGGCTAGTGTTTTTTGGTCTAACAACTTAGTTTTGTATCTAAATTCTGAGGCGTAATCAACTTCTACTGGAATAGCAGCTAAACTTTCAATAATGTATTTACCTACCAAAGCCGCATATGAGGCGGTACCACAGGCAATAATATGAATTTTTTCTAATGAATTTATTTCTTTTAGAGGCAATTGTACATCAGAAAGATTTACTTTCCCCAACTTAATATATTTTTCCAAATTTTCCCTTATAACTGATGGTTGTTGATATATTTCTTTTAACATGTAATGTTTATATCCACTTTTTTCAGCCATTTCTGCATCCCAATTTATATACGTTATCTCTTTTTTAATTTCTTCCCCCTCTAAATTTATTATATGAGCACTATTTTTATCAATAGTAGCTATCTCATTCTCATCCAAGAAAATAACTCTTCTGGTATAATTAAGTAGTGCTGGTATATCTGAGGCAATGAACATTTCTCTTTCGCCTATACCAATGACCAAAGGGCTACCACTTTTAGAAGCAACAATCTTATCCGGCTCTTTGGTAGAAATTACCCCTAAGGCATAAGAACCTTTTACTTTTTTTAATGACTTTCTTACTGCTTCGGTAAGGTCACCCTGGTAATTATCTTGGATAAGATGTGGTAAAACTTCAGTATCGGTATCTGATAAGAATTGGTAACCACGGGAAAGCAAGATATCTTTGATAGTTAAATAATTTTCGATAATACCATTATGTACTACTGCAATTTCACCATTTTTAGAAAAATGAGGATGAGCATTAATATCATTAGGGCTTCCGTGGGTAGCCCAGCGGGTATGCCCTAAACCTATAGTACCATAAATGTTAGTTTTTTTTAAAAGTTCTTCTAAATTTTTTATTTTACCTTTGCATTTTTCTATTTTAATGCTATTATTTTTATCCAAAACCGCTATACCAGCAGAGTCATATCCTCTATACTCTAATTTTTTTAAGCCTTGCATTAAAATAGGCAATACATTTTTATCTCCAATATAGCCAATTATTCCACACATTATTATTTCCTTTCTATTAACTTCTATAAATAGAAAAATCCTCATTATTAATCCATTATTATCGATTGCCTAAATTCTGAAAAGAATTATTTATATTTCCTGAATTTTAATGAGGATTTCTAATCAAGATATTCAAGGGGAATTCTTCCCCTTGAGATCCCTTGAATGAAAAGCAAAATATATTGTTACTTATTTAATAAATAATAATCATAATATTTTATAGTATCGAAATTTTTTGAAATTCCGATACTATAAAATATTACTGCTGAGAACCTATTATTATTTAAGGATCAATAATACGAGCCTGATAATCTTTTGTCCTTACCATTACTGGTAAGTTTTGTAATTATCTAAAGGTTGGCTTACCTAGGAGTATCCGCCGAAATTTCGATATTCTCCTCCCTCGTCAACTTAATTATTGGTAATTCTGAATTTTCGGTGATGTATTGCTAGTTAAATAATTAAGTCCAGGCGCTAATATTTATGAGATACTGTCAAATGTTGTGGA
>DFYM01000022.1 GCA_002383355.1 Candidatus Immundihabitans aquiphilus
CCTCTCCCTCCCCTCTCCCCTCGAGGGAGAGGATTAAGGTGAGGGGGAAGTAAGGTTAGTCATGGCGAGACCTGCTGAAAGCAGGGCGTGGCAGTCTCGTAACTATCCTACCTTAGTTAACGGAGCACTAGTTCGCCAGTTAAAATGCAATTTTGCTTTCCTGGTTAGACCACTGAGTAAGCTATCTAGGGCAGGTCGGCATAATTAATATCTATAAAAGAAATCCCGCAGTCAATCTTTATTTCTGTTTTAAATTCTGCTTCCTCATAATTAGTGGAAATATAGGCCTCATCTCTCTGGATAAAATTCTCTAGGTTTTTTATAGCCATTCCCGAATTAATATGGACTATTGTTCCTACATTCTGAGGTATAAGAAGGTCTAAATTAGAGGCCCCAGTCTCTACAATTATTTGGGAATTACATTTTGGGACTTTCAATTTAATATTACTTGCTCCACTTTTAATATAAAGTTTTTCCACTTTAAATTCTGATAAATTACAGTCTATATTGGCCACTTCGGTTTCCAGGTTTAAATCATATATTGGTTGATTATTTAATTTTAACTTCCATCTATTATTTTGGGGATTGCCAAAATTTCCTTTCACTGGCGAGTGGTAAATAAGAATATTAGCTTTTTTATTATTTTCAGCAGTAGAGTATTGTTCAAAAGGTTCAAATTCTTTATAGCCGTAAGAGGAGGTACACTCGTAGAGCAGAGGGGTAGTCCCTCCTATGGCGAGGGTTCCTTCCTTAAGCTTTAAGGTAATAGAAGCCTTTTCAATTTCCACATATTCTTTTTCTATAACTTTGGGAATCATTTCTTCAGGAGGTTCAGTAGATTCGATTTCCGGTATAACTTCGACTCCAGGCGGAACTTTAGTTTCTCGCTTTGTTTCTGTTTCTGGTACTACTTCGATTTCCGGGGTCTTTTCTATTTCTCTAACTATTTCGCGAGCCAAGATTTTTTCTCCTCTTACCATTCTGCCTTCGGGGCTAATCCCCGTATAACCAGCAATTACTCCTAAGATGATTCCTAAGAATATAATTAAGGGAGCAAGGAAGGAAAGCCTCTTGCCCCTAAAGATTAGAGATATACCCCAGCTTACCAAAAGAAGA
This sequence comes from Candidatus Immundihabitans aquiphilus, assembly GCA_002383355.1. Taxonomy (GTDB): domain Bacteria; phylum Atribacterota; class Phoenicimicrobiia; order Phoenicimicrobiales; family Phoenicimicrobiaceae; genus Immundihabitans; species Immundihabitans aquiphilus. The sequence continues at coordinate 1,117 of DFYM01000022.1, forward strand.
GGCCAGAACCTAACTATATCTAACCAAACCGACCATTCCAATACCCCTAAAGTGTTAGCTAAAAGAATTATTCCTATAAGTACCAAGATTAAACCATTGATTAATTTATTCGCTTTCATTTTATCACCCCATTTCGTTAGTCGTTAGTCGTTAGTTGTTAGCAAAGATAAGAGAAGAAACTGGCAAACTAGCCAACTGGTAAACCGGCAAACTGGCTAACCAGACAACTAATTCATACTCTCCCCTCTCCCCTAAAATAACATATTAGGGATTAACTTATTTCTTTTTAGTAAGATTAGACCAGGAGTTAGCAATCAAAAGGTCTGTTAGTCTTTGTTGATCAGATAAATATTCTGGATTCAGACTTAAGGCAATTTCTCCTTCCCTTAAGGCATTTTCATAATCTTGACTACGATAATAAGTTAATCCTAATTTATAGTGGGCTAAAGACCGAATATAATTCGAATCCGCTAACTGAAGAGACAATTCATAATTTTGATGAGCTTGGGGAAGGTCTCCGGCATTATAGTGCATATCGCCTATTTCCAGGAAGGCCTGGGCAAAATTATCAAAGGTAAAGTCTTTAACTCTAAGGGGATAGGTAGTTTGGGACAAAGTTTTTTCTTTTATTGCCTCTTCATATTTATTGCCTTTTAAGTTAATAATTCCCAAACGGTAATAAGCCAGGGCAATTGTCTTTTTATCCTCAGCAAACTGCGTGGCTTTATTATAAGCAGCTATCGCCTCCTCTACATTTCCTATGCTATGGTAGTAATCTCCTAAACTTAAATAACAGCAGGCATCAGCTTTAAAAGCTAAGAAATTTTCTAGGATAGGAGGAGCGGCTTTGACTTTACCCAATTTTATATAGGTTTCAGTAGCAGCAATAAATTGGTCATTATCCTGATAAAGTTGGGCTAATTCTGAGAGAAGTTTATCATTCTGAGGAATGAGTTCGACAGTTTTTTCATAAGCCTCTATGGCTAAGTCGTATTCCGATGCTTCCTGGTATATCTTTCCTTTTAAGTAATAGGCAAAGGCATTAAAGGGGTCTTCGGCAATAATTTGAGATAACTGGGCAAGAGCTGATTCTTTTTTCCCCATTTTGTACAAGACATAACTTTGGTTTATTCGGGCTAAGATATTTGTTTTTTCTAAATCTAAAGCTTTTTGGTATTCTTTTTCCGCAGGCTCATACAGGTTTAAAGAATAATAAAAGTTTCCCATATTTATATAAGTAAAAACATCCGGTTTATCTTCCCTTCTTTCTATAATTTCTGCCAATAATTTTTCTGTCTGAACACTGGCTAAGATAGTAGGACTAAAAAAAGCTAATAAAATTATTAAAAAAATTACCGAATTTAATATTCTCAAAGGTTTTCTTTTCATACTCACCATCCTCTTTTTTCGTGTTTTTTTACAACTTTTCTAAAAAACTACCCTGGTCCTCCCTCTGAAGAAAGCAGAAGACTATTTAGTTTTTTGTTTCTCATTACTATTTCCCAAATTCTTTTAGTTTATTGGCAAATTCCGCTAATTTCTTATCCGCTAAATAATTTACCGTATCTTCTTCAAAAGTGCCATCTTCTTTTCTTACTCCTGCTTTTACCCCGGTGAGTATCTCGATTCCCTGGTCAATGGTACTTACGGGGTAGAGATGAAATTTTCCTTCTTTTATGGCTTCTACCACATCTTTTCTCAACATTAAGTCTGCCATATTTAGTGTTGGTATCATTACTCCTTGAGTCCCGGTAAGCCCTTTTGCCTTACATACGTCATAAAATCCCTCAATTTTCTGATTTACGCCGCCAATAGGTTGAATTTCTCCTTTTTGATTGATAGACCCGGTAACCGCTATATCTTGTCTTAAAGGTAAATCCGCTAGGCTAGAAAGCAAAGCATAAGCTTCGGTAGAAGAGGCACTGTCTCCGTCCACTCCGCTATAAGACTGTTCAAAACATATACTCGCATCAATAGTCAAGGGTTTATCCTGGGCATATTTCGCTCGGAGATAGCCACTTAAGATAAGTACTCCTTTATTGTGAGTTTTGCCACTTAAATCAGCCTCTCTTTCAATATTGATTATTCCAGCTCTTCCCAGAGAAGTCCGGGCGGTAATACGCGTGGGCTTTCCAAAAGAATATTCGCCTAAATCATACACCGATAGTCCATTAACCTGTCCAGTTACTGCCCCTTGACAATCGATCATTAGGGTCCCTTCCTCGATCATTTCTTGAATCTTCTCCTCGATCAATCGGAGTCGTTCAATTTTCTCAGTGATAGCCTTATCCACGTGGGCTTCATTAATTACTGAGCTATCATCTATTTTAGCCCAATAATCCGCTTCTCTTAGGACATCTACTAAATCATTAAATTGGGTGGAGATTTTATTTTGTCTCCCGGCTAAACGTACCGCGTGTTCAATCACTGCCTCTAAGCCTCCTCTATCAAAGGGTTTTAATTTTTCTCTCTGACAGATAGTTTGCACGAAACAGGCGTATTGGAAGAGGCTTTCCTCATCTTTTTGGGTAACCGAATCAAAATCTGCCTTAATCTTAAATATTTTTTTAAAATCTTCATCATAAGCATAAAGTAGATAATAGATATAAGGATCACCGATCATGATAACTTTGGTATCACATTCTATGGGTTCCGGTTTAAGGGCAGAGGTAGCAAACACATAGAAGGGATCATAAATTTGGACATCTATTTTTTTATACAGCAAAGCCCTCTTTAAAGTAGGCCATGCCCCCGTTTCCCGTAAGGCATCCAAAGCATTTAAAACTAAAAATCCTCCATTAGCCCTGAGAAAAGAGCCGGCTTTGATTTTAGTGAAGTCAGTGGTCCAGCGGCCAAATTTATCTAAAGTCCTTTCTATAGTCCCAAACAAATTTCTATAAGTAGGATTTGTTTCAAAGATTACGGGCGAAGTTTTAGTCTCGGAATTATCCACTACTACATTTACAGAATACTCTATAAACTCATTATCGGGAGCAGCTAAAGGTAATCCGAAAATGTAGGGGGGATAAAGGGCTTCTTTACCCTCTTTTTTTACTAGAAATTTTTCGATGTTGGCCATGATGTTTTCTTTTACTTCGGTCAAATATAAATCGATCTCTTCGTTTTTAAATTTTTCTTTTATTTCCGAGACTAATTCTTCCACTACCGGGGCAATCATCTTATTATTTAAAGAAGATATTTTTTGTAATAAATCCTTTTCCAAGTCTCTAATCTTTTTTGAGACCTCAGTTAATTGGTCAGATAACTCTTCGTATTTCTTTTTAATTACGGCAAACTCATTGGCGGGGAACTGTTTCTCTTCAACCATTAGCTCTAATTGGTCAATATTAATAGGCCTCCCGGCAATGATAGGGACGATTTCTGGCTTGGTATAAACCCCCACCTGAACTTGTACTAAAGTAAAATTTTCCTCTTTAACTTTTTTTTCGAACTCTTTGACCAACTCTTTTTGCTTATTTTTAGATTCTTCTATAAGGGAGTTTCTAGAAGACTGATAGTTTTCACTTTCAAAGATAAGGGGTATCTTTTCTCTTAAAGAGGAAATCAATTTTTTCATATCTTGGGCAAATATTTTCCCCTGTCCGGCTGGAAGACTTATGGCTTGAGGTATATCTGGATTTTTGAAATTATTAACGTAGCACTTATCATCAAATTTTACTCCCTCTCTCTTTCTTCCCTCCAACAACATTTTAACTGTAGTGCCTCTTCCCGTTCCTGCCCTACCTGTAACAAAGAGGTTATATCCCAAATGTTCCATTTTCAAGCCTAATTCTATAGCTTTTAAGGCTCGCTCCTGCCCCAAGATCTTTTGGCAGGGCTTTAAATCCTCAGTAGTTTTAATACCCAGACTACTAAGGTCACATTTCCATCTTAATTTTTCTACCGGGACCTCTTCGTAATGGTTTATATTTTTAGTTACCATATCCTATTTTCACCTCAAAAATTTTTATTTTTTGTCCTTACCCTATTCTCCTTCTTCAACGGAAAGGGTAAAGAAGGGTTTTAATTTTCGAAAATTAAAACAGTTTTACTGCTTGATATATAATACTATTTTTTGGCCATAAAATCCTCTTTTTTTAAAAAATATTTATAATTAATTTCTCTCTTTATCGTAGGGGAGTGCTAGAGGCCATCTGCGTTTATTTATTTAAATAAGTCAAGGGGGCAAGAGGTCGGCTGATAAATATTTCTGAAAAGGTGTTTTCTCTTTTTTGCCATTTGTTTTATCAATTATTTATTGGAAATAGACGTTAGAAAAGAGGAAGAATAGAATATAGAGAATGCTTATACTCTACATTAATGCTATTTTTTTGTCCAAAGATTGATTTTTGCACGGTCTAATATCCTCTAAGTAGTACTTCTTTTTTATTTTTTGACATTCCGTTATATTTGTGTTAGGATAACGGCTAAGTTAAGATAGGAGAGATGATTATCCCGAAGGAGGATGAGGAAGAGTTGTTAGAGGTTTTGGAAGAGGCTTTAAAGAGAGTAGGACAAGGTGAAACTGTGGCTTTAGTTACTATTATTGAAGCTCAAGGTTCCACCCCTCAAGAGGCCGGGGCAAAGATGCTAGTGGGTAAGGAGGGCTTGATAGCCGGTACTATCGGAGGGGGAGTAACCGAGGCTAAGGTAATAGAAGAGGCAAAACTGGCTTTAAAGGAAGGGAAAGGGAGACTTTTAGAATATCATTTAACTAAAGAGCAGGCTGCTTTGGGGGAAGGGGCAATCTGCGGGGGCGAAATGAGAGTTTTTATAGATATTTTATTGCCCCCCGAAGAAGTGGTGATCTTTGGAGCCGGTCATATTTCTATTTATGTTTCTAAATTAGCCAAAATGGTAGGGTTTAAGGTGAGGGTAATCGATGACCGAAAAGAGTTTGCCCATCCAGATAGATTTCCAGAAGCCGATGAAGTCATTGTGGAAGAAACAGAGAAAGCTCTCTCTCACCTTAAGATAACCCCTTCTACTTATATAATTATAGTAACCAGAGGGCATTTAAAAGACGAAGAAGTTTTGGCTTCCGTAGTAAAATCTCCGGCGGCTTATCTGGGGATGATTGGTAGCCGGAATAAAAATGCAGTAGTTTTTAAACATTTAGAAGAACAGGGCCTAGCCGCTGAAGAACTTAAAAGAGTTCACGCTCCTATCGGGATAGATATAGGGGCTCAAACTCCCGCCGAGATTGCCGTAAGTATTATAGCAGAGATTATCGCGGTAAAGAGAGGGAAGAGGGGGATGCTTAATGATTAATAATAGCAATGGTTGGAAAGAATTTTTTAGTTCTCGAAAAAATGTTATTTTTACCGGCATATTTATTGGGATTTCGGCAGCTTTTTTACAAAAATTGGGGAATCCTCCTAATATGGGTATTTGTGTGGCCTGTATGTTGCGAGATACTGCTGGGGCCTTAGGTTTACATCGAGCAGAGGTAGTGCAATATATCCGCCCCGAAATTAGCGGTTTTGTTTTAGGTTCTTTAATCGCTGCCCTAATATTTAAAGAGTTTAAACCACGAGCTGGTTCTGCTCCCTTAGTCCGTTTGGTCTTAGGTTTTTGGGCGATGGTAGGGTCTTTAGTTTTTTTAGGGTGCCCCTGGCGAACTTTACTGCGTTTAGCCGGCGGTGATGGCAACGCCCTTTTTGGTCTGGTTGGCTTAATAGTGGGGATTATAATAGGAATATTTTTTATTAAAGCAGGTTATAATTTAGGCCGAAACGAGAGGACTTATCCACTCGTCGGTTGGATTATGCCAGTGGTGATGGTAGTACTTTTATTATTACTTATTTTTCGACCACAATTACCTTCCGGGGCAGTTTTCTTTAGCCGTCAAGGACCAGGGGCTCAACATGCCCCCATCTTTATTGCCTTATTAGTGGCTTTAGGGATAGGGTTTTTAGCCCAGAGGACCAGGTTTTGTACAGTAGCGGCAGTACGCGATGTAATTTTAATTAGAGATAATTATCTTATTACCGGGGTAATCAGTTTATGGTTAGCCGCTTTTATTAGCAATTTGTTATTAGGACAATTTCACCCTGGTTTTACTGGGCAACCCATTGCTCATAGCTCTCAGCTCTGGAATTTTGGAGGGATGGTTTTGGCCGGACTTGCTTTTACCTTAGCTGGAGGTTGCCCCGGTCGTCAACTTTTTCTTACTGGTGAAGGAGATGCGGATGCTGCTTTCTTTATTCTGGGGATGATGGGGGGAGCAAGTTTTGCTCACAATTTTGCTACTGCCAGTTCCTCGACTGGTCCCAGTCCTTGGGGACCGCCTGCCGTAATTATTGGCTTTATTGTCTGTCTAATTATTGGTTTTAGTAGGAGTGATTTAGGGAGAGCTAAAGAGGGAGAAAAAAATGAATAAAAATATTGATGTTCGAGGCCTTTCCTGCCCTCTTCCGGTGGTAGCAGTGAGAAAGGAGTTACAAAAGATAAAGAAAGGTATTTTGGAGGTCTTAGTAGATACGGGGACCGCTAGAGACAATATCAAGCGAATGGCTACAAATGAAGGTTGGAAAGTAGAGGTAAAAGAAGAGGGCGACGAATATTTGCTCCTTATCTCTAAATAAAGGAAGTGGGGAGGAAAAGGAATGATTTATTTGGATAATGCAGCTACCTCTTACCCTAAGCCTAAGAAGGTGGGTCAGGCAATGCTTTATTTTTTAGAGAAGATTGGAGCCAGTCCGGGTCGTTCTGGTCATCGCCTTTCCCTGAAAGCGGGACGTATAGTTTATCAGACCAGAGAGAGTTTGGCGCAATTATTTGATGTTGACGATCCCTTGAGAATTATATTCACTTTAAATGTAACCGAAGCGCTAAATTTAGCTTTGAAGGGTCTATTACGGCCAGGGGATCAGGTAATCACCAGTAGCCTGGAACATAATTCCGTTATGCGGCCACTTCGAGAGTTACAAAAAGAAGGAGTAGAAGTAGAGGTTATCCCTTGCTCTCCTCAGGGAGATCTCGACCCTGCGGATGTAAAAAAGGCAGTTAAAAAAAATAGCAAATTGATAGTATTAAATCATGGCTCTAATGTAATAGGAAACCTATTACCGATTTCTGCAGTAGGGAAAATTTCCCGAGATCATGGCCTACTTTTTCTGGTAGACGTTGCTCAGACTGCGGGTTGCTACCCCTTGGACCTTAAAAAAGATAACCTTGATCTTTTAGCTTTCACCGGTCATAAAGCACTTTTTGGACCGCCCGGTACCGGGGGATTGGTGCTGGGAGAGCGAGTAGAGATTAGAAAATTAAAACCTTTAAAGAGTGGAGGGACCGGTAGTCAATCCGAATCAGAAGAACAACCCGATTTTTTACCCGATATTTACGAAAGCGGAACTCCTAACACGGTGGGTTTGAGCGGGTTGAAGGAAGGATTACGATTTGTCTTACAAAAGGGAGCAGAAAAAATTCATGGCTACGAATTTGAATTGACTCAGAGATTAATAGCGGGTCTAAAAGATATTCCCGGAGTTATAGTTTATGGAGGAGAGGGAAACAAAGATAGAATAGCGGTAGTTTCTTTTAATATTAAAGATCAGCTACCTTCGGAGGTAGGGTTAAGACTGGAGGAGGAATATAAAATTATGTGTCGGGTGGGCTTACATTGTTCCCCGGCAGCTCATAAGACTATCGGTACTTTTCCTGGTGGAACGGTCCGTTTTAGCATGAGCTGGTTTAATACTTTTAAAGAAATAGACGAAGCTATCCTAGCAGTAAGTAATATTGCTCGGCGCCATAAGCGAGGAAGAGGATAAGGAGCTCTATTAGTAATGAAGGGAAGCTATGGTGTAGTGATATTTTATTCTACCAGTGCTGCCTTAAGGGCAGAGAGTTTAGCTAAAAGGGAAAATTTAAAGATAAAACTCATACCGGTCCCTCGACACTTAAGTTCTGATTGCGGTGTTTGTTTACGTTTTGAGAGCGAAGAGAGAGCCACCCTGCAAAAGATTCTGCAAGAGGGGAAGGTAGAATATAAAGATATTTGTAACCTCTAATTTATTTTTTCTATTCTATCTGATAAAAAATTATAATAATTAAATTAAAACGATAAATAGAGGAAGTGGAGATCTTGCAGTTAAGATATAAGCTTTGGTTAGAGAAGGAAGGAGAAAAGGCCTTTGGTGATGGACCGATAGATATCCTTCGCCGGGTGGAAAGGACCGGCTCCTTAAGAAAGGCAGCAGAAGAAATAAATATGTCTTATTCTCAGGCCTGGAATTTGATGAAAAGTTTGGAAAAGAGATTAGGTTTCCCTCTGTTAAAAAGAAGAGTGGGAGGAGAAAGAGGAGGAGGGTCGGAAGTTACTGCGGAAGCCAGGGAATTGATGGCAAAGTATGAGATATTTTGTCAGAGGGCTGCTCAAAGTTTGAATTCACTGTATCGGGAAGTGTTTGAAAAATTTGAAGAGGAAGATTGATCTTTTTATTTATTATACGTTATGCTGATAAAAGTATAATATCGTCTATTTTTATTTTCCCCTCTTAGGGGGAGGATTAAATCAAGGTGGGGGTGTTATTTCCAGGATGATGAAAAAAATACCAGTAGAGCAGGCAGTAGGGATGATCTTATGTCAGGATATTACTCAAATTATACCCGGAAAATTTAAAGGCCCGATCTTTCGGAAGGGTCACCTAGTTCAGGAAGAGGATATAGAAAAATTAAAAAAAATAGGGAAGGAATACCTGTATATTTGGGTACCAGAGAAGGGAGAGATTCATGAAGATGAAGCTTCTTTAAGAATCTCTGAAGCAGTAAGTGGTGAAAATATAGAATTAACTGAAGCCATTGAAGGAAAAATAACTTTAAAATCTCTAACCAGAGGATTATTCAAAGTAAAAAGTGAGCTCTTATACGAGATAAATTCCATGGAAAATATTACTATCCCCTGTCTTCCTAATAATTTTAGGGTAGAGAAAGGTCAGGGATTAGCCGGGGTGCGTATTGTGCCCTTAACTATTCAAGAAGAAAAGATAAGGTTAATCGAAGAATTATGCCAAAAGAAAGGGACGGTTTTTTCCGTAGAAAGGTATAAAAAATTAAAAGTAGCGATAATTACTACCGGGAACGAAGTATATAAAGGCTTAATTCCCGATAAGTTTGGCCCCTTATTGAAAGAAAAATTTTCTTATTTTGGAGCAGAATTTCAAGGACAAATTTTTTGTCCAGACCGGGCAGAAGAAATCAAAACAGCAATTTTGCAATTTAGAGAACAAGGAGTTGATCTGATTGCTTTAAGTGGAGGCATGTCGGTAGACCCTGATGACCTTACTCCCGGGGCCATTCGGGAAAGTGGCGCAGAGGTAATAACTTATGGAGTTCCGGTCCAACCAGGAAATATGTTTATGTTAGCTTATTTGGGGAAGACTGTACTTATAGGAATACCGGGTGCCTCTTTATTTTATAAAAATACTATTTTAGATATTGTTTTACCCAGAATATTTGCGGGGGACACTTTAACTAAAAGAGATTTTATAAAAATGGGAGAAGGAGGATTTTGTTCTACTTGTTCAGTATGCCATTATCCTTATTGTTATTTTGGCCGATAATACAAATTATTAAAAAGATTGGTTAGAAACTGGTTAGAAAGCAAAGGAAAGGAAGCAGGAATGGACTTTTACCAGGAGATAAAGGAAAAGTTCTGTCAATTAATTAAAGGGGAGGACGTTTGGTCTTCTCGGATAAGTGTAGTCAATATTCGACCTCTTACACCTGGCGAGGCGATTGGCAATCCAGAGAGAGATGATTTTCCTTTATTAAAAGGGAAAGAAGTGATGATACAAGCAGATTTTAGAGGAAGTTTAGGTCAAGCTTTTACCGATATGCCGGGAAATTACAGTGGTACACTGAGGGAATTTTTTGAGATGCCGCTGGATAATAATTTTCGGAGAGCTATTTTTGTAGCCAGTATAAATGCAGTGTTGCGTCATTTTAAATTTATTTCTAAGACCGTTCATTGCCGAGATAAAGAACCGGGGGAGTGTGCCGCTCAGCTTAAAAATTATATTAAGGAACGTTTTGGTCAGCCTCGTATTGCCTTTATCGGACTGCAGCCGGCCATGGTTACCGCCTTAGGACCTAATTTTGAGATTAGAGTGGTTGACTTAGATGTAGATAATATTGGTCAAAGAAAGGGAGGGGTGATAGTAGAAAGCGCTTCTAAGACAAAAGAGATTTTATCCTGGGGGGATATAATATTGGCTACCGGTACTACGGTGGTAAATAATACTTTGACTCCCCTTTTAATGGGAAAACCAATTATATTTTACGGAGTTACTATTAGCGGAGTTGCCTATCTTCAGGGGTACGAACAATATTGTTTTTGTGGTCACTAGGAAATAGGGAAAAGGAGAGAATAAAAAAGTAGTAGTTTATAGGCTATTTCCCTTGGTGGTCTGGTTTCCAAAGAGGTGGACTTCAAGTAGATTCTATAAACAGATTCATGGTAGAGGGGTAAATTTACTTACTATTCAGAAAGAAAATTATTGAATTGTGGGGATTTAGAAAGAAAGAAAATAGGAGATTAAATTAAGTAGAAAAGGAGGAGAAAAACTTTTTTGAAAAAAATATCCAGTGCTGTTGTTTTATTATTGGTAATCTTATTAGTTTTTGCTTTTTTAGGAGGTGAAGAAGGGGCGGCAAGAGAGGAGGCTCCCCTGGGCATGGCTGTAGAATTTATGGATCATGCTGCCTGTGCCTATGTAAGTCAGGATCAAGGATGGTTTAAGGAAGAGGGCCTGGAACTTACTTCCTATGAGAGTTATGTAACCGGTATGGCTTTAGCTGCTGCTTTGGCTCGAGGGGATATTCAGGTAGCCTATATTTGTTTAGCCCCGGCTATCAGTGCTTATGTCAATGCCCAGGTGCCGATAAAGATAGTGGCTGGTACCCATAAATATGGCTATGGTTTAGTAGTTAATCCAGCTAAAGTAAAGACTGTTCAAGATTTAGAAAAACCAGAAATCCGCCTGGGATGCGTTAGGGAGGGAGGGCCGGTAGATTTGCTTCTCCGTAAGACCATAGATAAATATAATTTAAACGAGTCGCAAGTATTAAAGCAGGTTTATCGGATGGATCCACCCAAACAAGTTTTAGCCCTCCGTACCGGACAACTGGATGCTGCCTTTCTCCCGGAGCAATGGGCCACTATGGCGGAGGAGCATGGTTTTAAGATGCTGCTTACCAGTCAAGAGATCTGGCCGGAAATGCAGGGTAGTGTCTTGGTAGTTAAGCAAGAATTAATTAGAGGCCACCCGGAAGTAGTAAAGAAGTTGGTGAAGATAACGCAAAGGGCAACTGATTGGATCAATCAGTATCCAGAAGAAGCTGCAGAAGTGGTAGCTCGGCAACTGCAGGCTCTACAAGCTGCAGGAGGAACCCTTTTTCCGGTAGAAGCAGCGGAGACCGCTAGCCAGCTAGAGATTACCCCTGAGGTTTTATTTAAATCGATGAATAGATTAGAATATACTATGGATATTGATCCGCAGATGGTGCAGGAGACAATAGATTATATGGCTCATTTAGGCTATATTAAAAATAGTTTTAAAGCCCAAGACATTTTAGATTTGAGTTTTAGGGAAGAATGAAAAGATTTAGACTGTTTAAATCAGGGTGGGGGATAATCCCCATAATTATATTTCTGGGGATATGGGAGATAAGTGCCCGATTAAATCTAATTCCCGGGCACTCTTTCTTCCCCCCCCCTTCTGCGGTAGTAATAGAATTTTATTATCTAACCGTTAATGGGGTACTGGGGAAGAGTTTTTTAAGCAGTTTAATTCGGGTCTTAATCGGTTTTTCTATTGGTTCCCTCGCCGGATTATTTCTAGGGATTTTAATAGGATGGAATAAGATAGCGGATAAAGCATTAAGTCCTATCCTTAGCTTATTTTACCCTATACCAGCTTTAGGCTGGTTACCTCTCTTAATGTTGTGGCTGGGGATTGGTGAAGCCTTACCGATTACTATAATATTTATCTGCTCTTTCTTCCCCGTCCTTTATAATACCGCTACGGGCATTAAGACCGTAGATAAAAATTACCTTCAAGTGGCAAGGACCCTAGGTGCCTCCGAGAGAGAGATATTAACTACTGTGGTTATACCCTTAGCTCTGCCCAATATCTTTACCGGCTTGAAGTTAGAATCCGGAATGGCCTGGAGAACGATTGTAGCCGCAGAGATGGTAGCTATCCCTACCGGAATAGGGGCACTGATGATGAAAGCCGAAAATCTCATGCGTATAGACATTATTATAGTGTGTCTGATAGTGCTAGCGGTGATGTGCCTCTCTTTTGAAAAGTTTTTTACCTTCTGGGAAACGAAGCTGACCAGCCGATGGAGATAGAGTATAGAGGTGATAAAGGAGGGTATAGATGACCTCTATTAAACTTAAAAATATTTCTAAATATATTTGTAAAGATGTTAATCTGGAAGTAGGGGATAAGGAATTATTAGTATTATTGGGACCTAACGGAGCCGGGAAAAGCACTTTATTAAATATCATCGCTGGTTTAATTGATTATGAAGGGTCGGTGTTATTTGATGATCAGCCAGTAGACCGGTTGCCGCCTAATCAAAGAAGAATAGGTTACTTATTTCAAGAGTTAAATTTGTTTCCTCATCTTGAGGTATCTGCTAATATCGCTTATGGTTTGAAAGTACAAAAAAAACCCCCTGAGGAAATAAAGGAGCGAGTAGAAGAACTTCTCCAATTAATGAAGATAAAACCCCTGGCTTCTCGTTATCCTCAAGAATTAAGCGGTGGCGAAAGACAGAGAGTAGCTTTAGCTCGAGCCTTAGCTAATTACCCTCGTATTTTACTCCTTGATGAGCCAATGAACAGTCTAGATTATCGGACTTCTAAGTATCTCCGGACTGAATTTAAAATGCTTCAGAAAAAATTAGGTATCACTACCCTTTACGTTACTCACAATTTTTATGAGGCAGAAGAAATGGCCGAAAGGATTGTAGTACTGGATAAAGGCCGAGTAGAACAGATCGGTACACCTCCAGAAATATTTTTTCACCCGACGGCAGCAGTTAAGGATTTTATCGGTGCACCTAATATCTTAACCTGTGATTATGCCAAAAGATTGAGTTATGGTTTGATAGAGGTAAAATGTGGCGACATCACCCTAACTGTTTTTAGCGAAAGAGACCACATAAAGAAGGTAGCAATTTTACCGGAAGATATCTATCTTTCTGATAACCGACCTCCAGGACCAGAAGTAAATAGAGTTAAAGGGGAATTAGTAGAGATCGACGAATCAACTTCTACGGTCTGTTGCACCGTGGTGACGGAAAAAAATTCTTTAAAAGCGAAGCTGCCTCAGGAGATATTTAGCGGTATGAATTTGAAGATAGGGGCAGAAGTGTGGTTAGTTTTGGCTCTGCGGAAGTTAAAGGTCATAACCGATGACGAATAAAATAATTATTAGGGCAAAGCAGGGAGAAGATATCGCGTTTTGCACCTTTCCGCTCCAAGAAATCAAGTTAGAATAAGAACAAAGCACCGTTTATTTCCTCTATTTTTCTCTTGTTTCCCTCCTTCTTTATTTTTTAACCTCTATACCTTTTATATATTATATAGAGAGTAATTGAAATGTTATTTTCTTCCAAAAAAATTTGATTTTTCCTCCAAAATGTAGTATCTTCTAATGGGTTATTTAAAATGGGATATAATACCATAATATGGAACAATAAAATTTAAAAAAGATGAAATCTTTAGAAAAAACCATTAAAATTTTGGATTATTTAAGCGAGGCAGAAAGAACGGTGGGAATTACCGAGCTGAGTTTAAAATTAAATTTGCCGAAGAGCACCGTTCATCGGATCTTAAAAGATTTATTAAAATATTCTATTGTGGAACAAGAACCGGAAACCTCTCGCTATAAAATAGGATTACGCTTACTTAAGTATTCCAATTCTCTTTTGAAATCTTTTGATCTTAGACAAATTGCCCAACCTATTTTAAAAAGAGTTTGCCAGGAGACGGGAGAAACCACCTTTTTAACTATTTGGCATAACCACCAGGGTATTTGTATAGACTCAATTTTCCCCAGTAGCAAGATAAATACTCATCTTTTTGTAGAAATTGGCAAAGAAATGCCTTTTCATTGTGCGGCTAGTTCAAAAGTGATTTTAGCCAATCAATCCTTAGAAGAGATTAAAAAAATTATTAAACAAGCTCCCCTCCCTCGACATACTCCCTATACCATTACTGATGCTGAGCAGTTAATGAACCATTTATTAGAAATAAGAAAGCAGGGTTTCGCCTTTTGCGAGGAAGAGCTGGAAGAAGGGATTAAGGCCATCGCTGCTCCTATAAAAAACCTTCAAGGAAAAACCATAGCCAGTATTACCATCACGGGATTGGCTAGCAGGTTGCCTTTAGATAATAGGGAGGAGCTGATTGACCTAGTCACTACCGCAGCGAAGGAGATATCCAAGAAGTTGGGATACCAAGGGGAACAGTCTTTGAAAGAAAAAGAAGGCCAAGCATTAGTAAAATAGCAATTATTAAATAGTAGCTTTCTTTATTAAGATAGTACTTAATTAACTAATAAATACTATAGTAGAAAAATAAGGAGGAGTAAAAAGATATGGCTAAAGTTGTTCTCATCGCTTTAGGAGGAAATGCTATAAAACAAGCCGGGGAAAAAGGAACCTCCGAAGAACAATTCCGGAATTGTAGTAAAACTGCCGAACATATTGTGGAAATCGTAAAGAATCTGGACCGAGAAGACCGCCTTGTTATAACTCACGGCAATGGACCACAGGTGGGTAATTTAATGGTCCAGCAGAAATTAGCCGAAGAAGTAGTCCCGGCACATCCGATGGATGTAGTAGGGGCAATGACTCAAGGGCAAATTGGTTATATGTTACAACAATCTTTAGAGAATAATCTAAAAAGAATGAATCTGAAAGTCCCCGTTTGTGCCATAATAAATCAGGTTTTAGTGGACAAAAATGACCCCGAGTTTTTCGGAGATAAAGCTTCCAAGCCGGTAGGTAATTTTCTTACCGAAGAAGAGGCTAAAGAACTAAAAAAGAAATATCCTGATTACATCATAAAAAAGGTAAAAGCAAATGGAGAACGTTGTTGGAGAAGAGTGGTTCCTTCCCCGGATCCTATTACTAATTTAGAGGCTGAGGTGATAAAAAAATTGGTAGAGTCTGGAGTAACTGTGATTGCCTCTGGCGGTGGGGGGATACCGGTAATAGAAGAGGGAGAAGGAAACTATAAAGGGGTGGAGGCAGTAATTGATAAAGACTTGGCGGGTGAGAGATTAGCCGAAATAGTAGGAGCTAATATCTTTTTAATCCTTACCGATGTAGAAGAGGTTAAAATTAATTATGGCCAACCTAATGAGCAAGGTCTAGGTAAAATAACTTTTGAAGAGGCTCAGAAATATTTTGAGGAAGGACATTTTTTGGCCGGGAGCATGGGTCCTAAAGTAAAGGCTTGTTTACGTTTTTTAGCTAACGGCGGAGAAAGGGCAGTAATTGCCTCCCTGGATAAGGCCTTAGAGGCCTTTAGAGGAGAAAGTGGAACCATTATAGAAAAGGCATAAAATAGCCCTGATAAAAGATAATAAGATTTAAAATAAGCAAAATACAAAAAGGAGGGAGTTAATTAGATAAATGTTAAAAGGGAAAGATATATTAAATACCGCTCAATTTTCGGTTCAAGAACTTAATTTAATTATGAATACGGCAGCTTGTTTTGAAAAACAGGTAAAAGAAGGGAGTATTATCAGAAATCTGGAAGGCCAAGTAGTAGCAGTCTTATTTTTTGAGCCCAGTACCCGAACTCGCCTTTCTTTTGAGACGGCGGCTAATCGCTTAGGGGCACGAGTAATTACTGTGGCTGAACCGGCTAGTTCTTCGGTAGCCAAAGGAGAATCTTTAGCCGATACCATTAGGACTGTAGATGGTTATGCCGACGTCATTGTTATGCGTCATCCGATGAAGGGGTCGGCTCAGATAGCTGCGGATAATGCAATTCATCCCTTCATTAATGCCGGAGATGGAAGTGGTCATCATCCTACTCAGGCTCTTTTAGATATATACACTATCCGTAAGGAAAAGGGAGCCTTAGGAGGCCATACGGTGGCCTTTGTCGGGGACTTAAAATATGGACGAACGGTACATTCTTTGGGATATCTTATGGCCCTTTATAAAAATAAGATGATCTTTGTTTCTCCTAAAGCCCTACGGATGCCGGAAGAAATAACTGCTGACCTGAGGGGTCGGGGAGCAGAAATTGAAGAGACTGAAGATTTAAAAGAAGCTTTAGCGGTAAGCGATATCGCTTATGTTACCCGTATACAAAGAGAGCGCTTTGAAGACCCAGCAGAATATGAAAGGCTTAAAGGCTCCTATATTCTTAATAGAGCACTAATTGACCAGGCCAAAAAAGGAATTACTATTCTACATCCTCTACCGAGAGTAGACGAAATATCCACTGATGTTGATGACTACGAAGGTGCGGCTTACTTTCGGCAGGCTCATAATGGAGTTTATGTGAGAATGGCTTTATTGGCCTTAGTTACTGGAAGGGCATAATTAATTTATTTATATGTATTGATTTCAAGTGATGTTTACGCTTGCTACCCTTGAGGTTATTAGCCCAAAGGGCAGAATACCATGGGTTTGCCCGTGGGTATCTCCATGTATCGATATGGAAACAGAATTATAAATTTTAAGTCTTTTAAGGAGGTACTATGTTTAAAACGATTGTTGTAGATCCGGAGAAGTGTGGTGCATGTCATATATGTGAAATGATTTGTTCTCTCGTTAAGGAAGGAGAATGCAATCCGGCGAAATCAAGGATAAATATTTTAAGGGGAGTAATGATGGAAACACCCGTTGTATGTCAACAGTGCGAAGTCTTTTTCTGTGCAAGCGTTTGTCCCCAACGATAGTGTAAAATTTTAGTGGGGGGTTTTGGAGAAAAAGACTGGTCAGGAGGTAAATAAAAAGGTAGACTTACCTCAAAAGAATAAAAGAAAAAGAAGTAACATTCTTTTTCCCAAAGGAGGTAAATCTACTCTATGGAAAACTTAGAAGTAACCATACAATTACCAAACCTTAAATTAAATATACCAGAAAAAGAAATAAATTTCCACTACCTGGAGAGAATAATCTTTGACTTAAGTAGAAAGACGGTCAAGAGATATTAGAAGAGCTCTTACAGCTAATAGATGATAAACTGATGACAGAAAGAGAAAGAGGAAAACTTTCCCCTCAAGGCAAGAGACTGCGCTATCTGACTACCCTCTTGGGAGATATCACCTTTTCCAAAAGACTGTACCAGGACCAAGAGGGCAAATACCACTATCTTTTGGATGAGAAATTAGGTTTAGAAAAGAACCAACGGGTAAGTAAGGCCTAACAAAAGATAGAAGGTCTCCTGGCCTTTGTAAGTGGTAGTTATCGTAAGGCCGAAGAACTTTATCCGAGAATTTTATGGGGACAGCCCTAGCTTTGAAAGCGTAAGACCACAAACCATAAGGGAAGGAAAAAAGATCCTAAAGGAAGAGAAAGAAGAGATAGACCAAGAGCTCCTAAAAGCCCTAAGAAAGACCGCTGATGAATT